>NZ_MWJN01000063.1:0-52831 GCF_002027145.1 Microbispora sp. GKU 823
TGCATGATTCATGCACTGGCTTTTAGCACACTGTTGAGTTCTCAAGAAACGGACGCGACCACCATCACCCGAAACCCTCAAGAAGGTCCCACGCTCCGGGGCGTTTCACCGTTCGTTTTTGTTTTGTCTTGCTGGTCTTAATTCTTCCCGACGCTCTTCCGTGTCAAATCCGCCCCACCGGGACTTACTTGACCCGAAACCCGCCGACCGACAGGAATTCGACCCCCCGTTTCCGGGGCAACCCCTCTAACTTACCTGATCCCCGAAAGCCCGTCGAATCGTGACGAGGCATCCCGAGATCGGGTCCGATGAGAAGGAGTTGCTGAGAGCCTAGCAGCCGATCCCCGGAGGGGGGTTCAGGCTCGCCGGTCCTCAGCGCGTGCAGAAAGACTAGCACCCGTCCGGAGGGGCTGCGCACAACTTGGGCAACTTTGTGGTCCTGCCCTGTCTTCAGGGCCCTCAAACCTCTCCCGCCACAAAGCTTCCGGATGCCTGTGCGCCCTCGTCGTGACGAGGGCGCACAGGACGACGCCCTAGGTCGGCAGGGCTGCGAGCTGGGCTTCGAGACGAGAGATGTCCTCGGCGGCCTGCTCGGCCCGCCGGCGCACCTTCGCCACGACGTCCTCGGGCGCCTTGGACATGAACTGCTCGTTGCCGAGCTTCGCCGTGACCTGCGCCTGCTCCTTGCGTGCCGCCGCCAGGTCCTTCTCCAGCCGCTTCCGCTCGGCCACGACGTCGATGGCACCGGCCGTGTCGATCTCCACGAGCACGGTGCCGACGGTGAGCCGGGCTGTCGGGTTGAACGTGTCCGCGGGATCGTCCAGACGCAGCAGGACGCGGATCGCGCCCTCGTGGGCGGCGAGAGCCGTACCGGACAGGGACAGTCGCGCGGCCACCCGCTGGCCGGGCTTCAGTCCCTGATCCGAGCGGAACCTGCGCACCTCCGTCACGAGGTCCTGCAGTGACGCGATCTCCTGCTCGGCCTCGGGGTCGAGCAGTCCGGGCACGGCCGAGGGCCAGGGAGCGACCACGATCGACTCCCCACCGGTCAGAGCCCGCCACAGCTCCTCCGTCACGAACGGCACGAGCGGGTGGAGCAGCCGGAGCAGTGCGTCGAGGACATGCCCCAGCACCCGCTTGGTGTTCTCGGCCACCGCGCCGCCCTCGGCGAACTGGACCTTGGCCAGTTCGACGTACCAGTCGAAGACCTCGTCCCAGGCGAAGTGGTAGAGGGCGTCGGAGGCCTTGGCGAACTCGAACTCCTCGAAGGCCGCGTCGACACTCGTGACGACCTCCTGCAGGCGCGACAGGATCCACCGGTCGGCCGCGGTGAGGTCTTCCGGCAGGCCGTCGGAGACGGCGCCGTTCATCAAGGCGAAGCGGGTGGCGTTCCAGATCTTGTTGCAGAAGTTGCGGGATCCGGCCGCCCAGTCCTCGCTGATCGCCACGTCGGAGCCGGGGTTGGCACCGCGCAGGAGCGTGAAGCGCGTGGCGTCCGCACCGTAACGCTCGATCCAGTCGAGGGGGTCGACGACGTTGCCGAACGACTTCGACATCTTCTTGCCGAACTGGTCGCGCACCATGCCGTGCAGCGCCACGGTGCGGAACGGCGGCTGGCCGTCCATCGCGTACAGCCCGAACATCATCATCCGGGCGACCCAGAAGAACAGGATGTCGTAGCCGGTGACGAGCACGGTCGTCGGATAGAAGCGCGCCAGATCGGGCGTGGCGTCCGGCCAGCCCAGCGTGGAGAACGGCCAGAGCCCAGAAGAGAACCACGTGTCGAGGACGTCCTGGTCCTGCTCGTAACCCGCCGGCGGCTCCTCGTCGGGCCCCACGCAGATCATGTCACCGTCCGGGCCGTACCAGACGGGGATCCGGTGTCCCCACCACAGCTGGCGCGAGATGCACCAGTCGTGCATGTCGTCGACCCAGTCGAAGTAGCGCTTGGCCAGCTCCGGCGGGTGGATGCGGGTGCGGCCGTCACGCACCGCGTCACCGGCGGCCTTGGCCAGCGGTGTGACGTTGACGAACCACTGCAGCGACAGCCGCGGCTCGACCACGGTCTTGCAGCGGGAGCAGTGCCCGACGGAGTGCACGTACGGACGCTTCTCCGCGACGATGCGGCCCTGCTCGCGCAGCGCGGCGACCACGGCGGGCCGCGCCTCGAACCGGTCGAGCCCCTGGAAGGGCCCGTGGGCGGTGATGACGCCGCGCTCGTCCATGACGACGAGAGACTCCAGCGAGTGGCGCCGCCCGATCTCGAAGTCGTTCGGGTCGTGCGCGGGGGTGACCTTCACCGCGCCGGTGCCGAAGGAGGGGTCCACGTGCTCGTCCGCGACGATCGGGATGCGCCGCCCGGTGAGCGGGACCTCGACATACTTGCCGACCAGGTGCGCATAACGCTCGTCGGCGGGGTGGACGGCGACCGCGGTGTCGCCCAGCATGGTCTCGGCGCGGGTGGTGGCGACGATGATCTCCTCGTCGCCCGAGCCGTAGCGGATCGAGACGAGCTCGCCGTCGTCGTCGCTGTGCTCGACCTCGATGTCGGACAGGGCGGTCAGGCAGCGGGGGCACCAGTTGATGATCCGCTCTGCGCGGTAGATGAGCCCGTCGTCGAACAGCTTCTTGAAGATCGTCTGGACGGCCCGGGAGAGCCCCTCATCCATGGTGAAGCGCTCGCGGGACCAGTCCACGCCGTCGCCGAGCTTCTTCATCTGGCCGAGGATCCGGCCGCCGGACTCCTCCTTCCACTGCCAGACACGCTCGACGAACGCCTCACGGCCGAAGTCGTGGCGCGACAGGCCTTCCTTGGCGATCTCGCGCTCCACGACGTTCTGCGTGGCGATGCCGGCGTGGTCCATGCCGGGGAGCCACAGTGTCTCCATGCCCCGCATCCGGGCCCGCCGGGTGAGCGCGTCCTGGATCGAGTGGTCGAGGGCGTGGCCCACGTGGAGCGACCCGGTCACGTTGGGCGGGGGAAGCACGATGCTGTACGGCTCGCGCCCGCTGCCCGGGTCCGCGGTGAAGTAGCCCGCCGATACCCAGCGCTCGTAGCTCCGGGTCTCGACATCGGCGGGGGCGTACTGGGTGGGCAGCTCAGACGTAGTCACGGTGCCCAATTCTAGGGACGTCCGGACGCCACCCGAGCCGTCGCCGCACGCCCTGTGGACAACGTGCCGGCGAAGGCCCGCGTCAGGCCGACTTCTCCCTCGGGGTCCGCTGCTGCTTGGCCTGCAGCTGGTCGCGTGGCACCAGGGTCGGATTCACGTGCTCCAGCACGGCCTCGCGGGTGATGACGACACGGGCCACGTCCTGGCGGGAGGGCACCTCGTACATCACGGACTGGAGGACTTCCTCCATGATGGCGCGCAACCCGCGGGCGCCGGTGCCACGCAGGATGGCCTGGTCGGCGATGGCCTCCAGCGCGTCGTCGGAGAACTCCAGCTCGACGTTGTCCAGTTCGAGCAGGCGCCGGTACTGCTTGACGAGCGCGTTGCGCGGCTCGGTGAGGATCTGGATCAGCGCGTCCCTGTCGAGGTTGTGCACCGACGTGATCACCGGGAGCCGCCCGACGAACTCGGGGATCATGCCGAACTTCAGGAGGTCTTCCGGCATGACGTCGGAGAAGATGTCGGAGGAGTCCATCTCCTCCTTCGAGTGGATGATCGCGTTGAAGCCGATGCCCTTCCTGCCGACCCTCGACTCGATGATCTTCTCGAGGCCGGCGAAGGCACCGCCGCAGATGAACAGCACGTTGGTGGTGTCGATCTGGATGAACTCCTGGTGGGGGTGCTTGCGACCGCCCTGCGGGGGCACGCTCGCCGTGGTCCCCTCCAGGATCTTCAGCAGGGCCTGCTGCACGCCCTCGCCCGACACGTCCCGCGTGATCGACGGGTTCTCACTCTTCCGAGCGATCTTGTCGACCTCGTCGATGTAGATGATGCCGGTCTCGGCCTTCTTGACGTCGTAGTCGGCGGCCTGGATCAGCTTGAGGAGGATGTTCTCCACGTCCTCGCCGACGTAGCCGGCCTCGGTCAGCGCGGTCGCGTCCGCGATGGCGAACGGCACGTTGAGCATCTTGGCGAGGGTCTGCGCGAGCAGGGTCTTGCCCGAGCCTGTGGGGCCGAGCAGCAGGATGTTGGACTTGGCCAGCTCCAGGCCGTCGTCACGGCCCCGCTCCCCCGACTGGACGCGCTTGTAGTGGTTGTAGACCGCCACCGACAGCGCCTTCTTCGCCTTGTCCTGCCCGATGACGTACGCGTCGAGGAACTCGTAGATCTCGCGCGGCTTGGGGAGGTTGTCCCACTTGAGCTCGGAGGACTCGGACAGCTCCTCCTCGATGATCTCGTTGCAGAGATCGATGCACTCATCGCAGATGTAGACGCCTGGTCCGGCGATGAGCTTCTTGACCTGCTTCTGGCTCTTGCCGCAGAACGAGCACTTCAGCAGGTCTCCCCCGTCGCCGATGCGTGCCACCCCAGATACTCCTTTGCGTGGGACCGCCCCTGCCGCCGCGGTCGCTTCCGTCCGCACCCTGCTCGCGTTCCGGGCTCATGATCCTGGGCCATGATCCGGGGATCGCGATCCGGTGCGAAAACGTCATCCCGCTCAGGTTTCGACGTTACCGTCTCTCGGGCCCTCAGTGAGCCCCCTAGCGGTGAGTCGCACCGGAACGTGCCCAAATGGGCACCGTTCCGGTGCGGCAACTCCCTCAGGAAGCGGCGACCGCCGCCGCGCGCTTCTTCCGCGACGGGATGATGTCGTCCACCAGCCCGTACGCCTTCGCCTCCTCGGCGCTGAGGATCTTGTCACGCTCGATGTCCTTGCGGACCTCGTCGGCCGACTTGCCCGAGTGCTTCGCCACGATCTCCTCGAGCAGCGACCTCATCCGCAGGATCTCACGAGCCTGGATCTCGATGTCACTGCCCTGGCCGCCGCCCTCGGTGTAGGGCTGGTGGATCAGCACGCGGGCGTTGGGCAGTGCGAACCGCTTGCCCGGCGTGCCGCCGGCCAGCAGGACCGCCGCGGCCGAGGCCGCCTGCCCAAGGCAGACCGTCTGGATCTCGGGCCGGACGAACTGCATGGTGTCGTAGATCGCGGTCATCGCGGTGAACGAGCCGCCCGGCGAGTTGATGTACATGCTGATGTCGCGGTCCGGGTCCAGCGACTCCAGCGTCAGCAGCTGCGCCATCACGTCGTTCGCCGAAGCGTCGTCGATCTGGACGCCGAGGAAGATGATGCGGTCCTCGAACAGCTTGTTGTAGGGGTTCATCTCCTTGACGCCGTACGACGTGCGCTCGACGAAGGAGGGAAGGACGTAGCGGCCGTTGATGTCACCCGGCCGGATCAGCTCACTCATCTGGGAAGCTCCAGTCACGAGACGGCGCCCTCGGAGGGCACCTGGCGGGCGCTGCGCACCACGTGGTCGATGAAGCCGTAGTCCTTGGCCTCCTCGGCCGTGAACCAGCGGTCCCGGTCGGAGTCGCGCTCGATCTGGTCGAGCGGCTGGCCGGTGTGGAAAGCGATCCGCTCCGCGAGCGTCTTCTTCACGTAGAGCATCTGCTCGGCCTGGATCGCGATGTCGGCCGCGGTGCCGCCGATGCCGCCCGACGGCTGGTGCATCATGATCCGGGCGTGCGGGAGCGCGTACCGCTTGCCCCGGGCACCGGCGCAGAGCAGGAACTGCCCCATGGAGGCGGCCAAGCCCATGGCGACCGTGCAGACGTCGTTCGGCACGTACTCCATCATGTCGTAAATCGCCATGCCGGCGGTCACCGAGCCACCGGGGGAGTTGATGTACATCCAGATGTCGCGGTCCGGGTCATCGGCGGCGAGGAGCAGGAGCTCAGCGGCCAGCCGGTTGGCCACCTCGTCGTTGACCTGGGTGCCGAGCACCACGATCCGCTCGCGCAGCAGGCGCTGGTAGAGCTGGTCCTCGAGGCGGGAGGGGCCACCCTCCGGGCTCCGGGCCTCGAAGCCGGAACCACCGGTCGGGAAGAAGGTCGGCGGGCTGGTCACAGCGTCACCTTCCGATGCGTCGTAATCGATTGGCTTTGCTTGTGACCTTAACGCGCGACGCAGACAGGTCATGCCCGTGCGCCGTACTGTTCGCTGACGGCGCATGCCCGGCCCGCGGCGGGACGCCGAGCCGCATCGCCCGTGTTTACCGCCCTGGCCGCGCGGGCAGGGACGTACGGATCTCAGCCGTACGATTGCTCCCCGACACGCGGTAAGAAACAAATTTGCAGGGATTTGCCCGAATATAACCGGAAACCCCCGGCGCACCCGAGTGCGACGGGGGTTTCACCGTTACCGCCAAGCCACACCGGCCGGCCTCCCGGCCGGTCGGCGGCGGAAAGTCAGGCGAGAGCCGACGGAATCAGCCTTCCTTGGCCTCGTCGGCGGGCTCCCCGGCGCCCGCCTCCTCCACGCCCACGGCCTCCTGCTCAGGGTTGAGCTCGGCGTAGATGGCCTTGATGTCCACCTCGTTGCCGGCCGTGTCGGTCACCTTGGCCGCGTCGCCGATGAGCGTCTTGGCCTTCTCGCGCACGATCTCCATCATCGCCAGCGGGAGCTGGTTGTTGTCGGCGAGGTGCTGGGCCAGCGTGTTCGGCGCGACGCCCATCTGCATGGCGCGGCGCACCACGAAGTCGGTCAGCTCCTGCTCGCTGACGCCGATCTCCTCCGCCTTGACGATCTTGTCGAGCACGAAGCCGGACTTCAGCGCCTTGGCCGCGGTCGCCTCGTACTCGGCGAACAGCTCCTCCTCGGTGGTCTGCTGGAGGCGGAGGTAGGCCTCGCGGCTCAGGCCGCTCTCGGCGACCTGGTGCTCGAGGTTGTGCTTGCGCGCGTCGATCTCCGCCTGGAGCGCGCTCTCGGGCAGCGGGATGTCGATCCTCTCGAGCAGCGCCTCGAGGGCCTTCTCGCGGCTCTGCACGACCTGGTCCACCAGCTTGTTGCGGCGAACCTGCTCACGGATGCTGTCCTTGAGCTCGTCGAGCGTGTCGAACTCGCTGGCGAGCTGCGCGAACTCGTCGTCCAGCTCGGGCAGCACCTTCTCCTTGACCGACTTGACGTTGATGATCACGTCGGCCTCCTCGCCGGCGTTCTCACCGCCGACGAGCGTGGTGCGGAAGGTCTTCTCGTCGCCGGCGGCCATGCCCTGCAGCGCGTCGTCCAGGCCCTGCAGGACCGAGCCCGCGCCGACCTCGTACGACACGTCGGCGGCCTGCTGCTCGTCGAGGTTGCGGCCGTCGATCTCGGCGCGCAGGTCCATGACGACGTAGTCGCCGTTCTGGGCCGGCCGCTCGACGCCGGTCAGCGTCGCGAAGCGCTGGCGCAGGGCCTCGAGCTGGGCGGTGATGTCCTCGTCGGTCACCTCGGCGGGGTCGACCACGATCTCGGCGCCCTGGTAGTCCGGGACGTCGAAGGCGGGGCGGATGTCCACCTCGGCGGTGAACTCGACCTGCTCGCCGTCCTCGATCTTGGTGACCTCGATCTCCGGCTGGCTGACCGGGAAGACCTCGGTCTCGTCAACGGCCTGGCCGTACAGCTTGGGCAGGGCGTCGTTCAGGGTCTCCTCGAGAACCACCGCGCGGCCGAAGCGCTGCTCGATGATCCGGGCCGGCACCTTGCCAGGACGGAAGCCGGGCACGCGCACCTGCTGCGCGACCTTCTTGTACGCGGCCTGCAGGCTCGGCTCGAGCTCCTTGAACGGCACCTCGACGGTGAGCTTGACCCGGGTAGGGCTGAGCTCCTCGACAGCGGTCTTCACGGGGTGGTCTCCTTGATCCAGCATCTGGTGATCGCGGGCACGTCGTGCACGGCAACCGCGGCACAGTAACGCGCGCCGCGCCCACGTGAGAGGCGCAGGATCACCGTCTCGCCTGCACGCGACCTGTCCGGGCATGCTCGACTGTGGCGGGTGTCCAACGCCAAGGGCAGTCTAGAGCAGATGAGGCCCGGTAGCGACTGCTCAGAGGTCGGCCATGATCTGCCGCAGCAGGTCCACCGTCTCCGTTGGGGTTGTGCTGACCGCGCAGAGGCGTTCCATTACCTCGCTGTAGCGGTCGACCTCTTCTCGTTTGTCCAGGTAAAGCGCGCTGGCGAGCTGCTCGACGTACACGATGTCGGGCAGGTCGGGATCGGCGAACCGCAGGATGCTGAAGGCACCGCCCTCGGCGGCGTGTCCGCCGTAGCTGAACGGGATGACCTGGATCGTCACGTTGGGCTGGTTCATCAGGTCGATGAGGTGCTGGATCTGACCCCGCATGACCTCGACGCCGCCGATCGGGCGGCGCAGCGCGGCCTCGTCGATCACGGCCCAGAACTTGGGGCTGTTCTCTCCGTCGAGGATGCGCTGGCGTTCCAGCCGCAGGTCCACCCGCCTGGCGATCTCCTCCGGCGCCGCGCCTACCGCGCCCGCCATGATGACGGCCCGCGCGTACTCCTTCGTCTGCAGCAAGCCGGGGACGAACTGCACCTCATAGGTGCGGATGCGCTCGGCGGCCTCCTCCAGGCCGACGTACGCCTGGAACCACGAGGGCAGCAGGTCGTTGAACCTGTGCCACCACCCGGGCTCGTTGGCCCGTTCGACCAGGTTCATCACGACATCGCGCGTCTCCTCGTCCTCCACCCCGTAGAGGGCGAGAAGGTCGACGACGTCGCGCTCCTTGAATCCGACCCGGCCCAGCTCCATCCGGCTGATCTTCGACTCGGACGCCCGGATGCACTGGCCGGCCTGGTCACGACTGATGCCCTTGCTCTCACGGAGCTTGCGGAGCTGAGAACCGAGAAGGATGCGCAGAGCCGTCGGACCCGATCCAGCCTGGATCTGTATCACGGCGCCTCCCTCTCACCTCGGCCCTGTGTGCCGCCAAGGGACGACCCGCACGACACCCCCAGCCCACACAGTGTCACCACTTCGGGCCCCGATGACAAGGTCTGATCTACGTGTCCCTGACGGTTAGCACTACCGCAATGTGCGTCTGCACATGACAATTGCACGTGCATTTGGGTCTTGCAGCGGCAGGAGGCGCTGATCCATCATGTCTAGGTGCATATTGGGCCAAAATGTGCACCAGTCCTCGATTCAGGCCAGCGGGAGGTACGGGCAACCATGTCGGACGAGCCCAAACCCGGCGGCCAGCTGACCCGCGACGTGGGATTCGGCTGGTTCCGGAGGGTGGCAGGGGCGTCCGATACGACGATGTGCCCCCTGGCCCCGCAGGCCGACTCCGTCAAGACCGCTCGTGACGTCACGCGGACGACCCTGCAAGAGTGGGGCCTGTCGGAACTCAGCGACGACGCGGCACTGGTCGTGAGCGAACTGGTGACGAACGCGGTCCGTTACGCTCTGTATCCCGCGAACCGCGCCGGCGACCGGCCGATAACGCTGACGCTTCTGCGCATCGCCCCGCACGTGCTGCTCGCCGTCTCGGATCCGAGTGACCAGGCGCCGTCGCCCGTGCAGCCCGACTTCGTCTCGGAGCACGGACGCGGCCTTTACATCGTCGAGACCTACAGTCAGGCGTGGGGCTGGGACGCGCTGGACGAGGGCGGCAAGGCCGTCTGGGCCCTCTTCCGCACCGGCGACTGACGATCCCGCGACCGCTCCCGCGAACGGGCGGGAGGGAAGATCCTGGTTCTCCCGGCTCACCTCCGGCCAGGACTATTGTCGCGCGCATGGTCGAACACGATGCCCTCAATGTCACCCGCGAGGCTTACGACGCCGCCGCCTCCACCTATGCGCAGCTGTTCCGCGACTCGCTGCGTGACAGCCCCCTGGACCGCGCGATCTTGGGTGTCTTCGCCGAGGTCGTAAGTGCGAGTGGGGACGGTCGGGTCGCGGACCTGGGGTGTGGGCCTGGCCATGTCACCGCTTATCTAGACGAACTGGGACTGGCGGCGTTCGGGGTTGACGCCTCTCCTGAGATGATCAGGTTGGCTCGACAGGCCTATCCGGGCCTGCGGTTCGACGTGGGCTCGATGGCCGCGTTGAACATCGCTGACGGCGTCCTGGGCGGCGTACTCTCACGTTGGTCCATCATCCACACTCCGCCGCAGGAACTCCCCGTCATCCTGGCGGAGTTCCATCGTGTGCTGGCACCTGGCGGCCACCTTCTGATCGGCTTTTCGGCAACCGACGATTCGTCTCACCCGACGCAGGTCTTCGATCACGCAGTCGCGCTGGCCTATCGGTGGTGGCCTGATCACCTCGCCGCGATGCTGCGCGAGTCCGGGTTGCCCGAGGTGGCTCGGATGGTTCGCGAGCCCCAGCCCACCGACCGACGGCAGTTCAAGGAGATTCACCTGCTCGCCCGCAAAGCCTAGGCAGAAAGATAAAGGCCCAGAGTCGGGAGCACTCCCCGACCTGGGCCTTCGCACTGAGAGCGGACGACGGGAATCGAACCCGCGTAGCCAGTTTGGAAGAGTTCGGATCACCACGGCTCGGCCTGCTTCGGTGCTGGTCAAGGGCCATTTCCGGGTGTCCGCTCACACCTTCGACTCCCCCTGATTCCCCGCTTATGACTGGCACGCTTGTGGCACGGTATGGATCATGCAGGAGACTCGTACATATCTGATCAGGCCAGAGGACGGGCCGGAATGGATCCCCATACACGCGCGAGATCTTGCGCGCGTCCTCACCCCTGACGGGTGGGAGGCTTCCCTCGTGGACGGCTGGGGCGATCACCGGATTCGGGTGCGAGACGCTGACGTCTCCTTCTCGGCCGAGGACGTCGGCTGGCAGGTGTCCATCGAGGGGGACCTCCCTGCAAACGTCGCCGATGATCTTGTGGACGTCGTAACGCGGCAGATAACGGCACACGCTGGCCTGTCAGCCGTTTGGGTGCTGCTCAGCAAGTAGGCGCGGCCCGCACGCTTCACCCCTTCCTGATCTTCCCGTCTGCCTCGACCCATCGCGAAGCGACAGCGGGCCGGCCTCCGTCGTACGCATCTCGACCTGGAGGCGGGCGTGGTCCGAGTCGTGGGAGCACTGGCCGAACTCGACGGCGGCAAGCTGCTCGACGCACACCCAGGTTGCGCGCCGGTCGTCGGGTTGTCGCCATCCCTCCGGAACTCCTCCCCCAGCTTCGGGAGCATGTCGAGCGCTACTCGGATAAAGCGGCGGACGGCTGGGTCTTCATCGGCCCCAAGGGCGCTCGCCTCCGGCGCTCCAGCTTCCGCCGGACCTGGAACAAGACCCGTACGGCGGTCGGCCTTCCGGATCTCCACTGTCACGACCTACGGCACGTCTGGAACACGCTGACGGCTGCCAACGGTGCCAGCCTCAAGGAGCCGATGGCGCACATGGGGTCACTTGTCCACTCGGGCGGCCTTGATTTACCTGCACGCCCCGCGGGATCGTGATCATGGCATCGGAAACATTGTCCTGGGATTACAAAGGCCAGGCTCCCCGTACGGGGTGACCTGGCCTTTCGCACTGAGAGCGGACGACGGGAATCGAACCCGCGTAGCCAGTTTGGAAGACTGGGGCTCTACCATTGAGCTACGTCCGCGCGCGCCCGGTGTCCATCTGGTCTAGACTTCATCCGGTCGTCAGGGCGTAAGCGTACCGGAGTCTCGGACCGCTCGCGTACCCGACGAGACGGGGCGTGGCGCAGCTTGGTAGCGCGCTTGCTTTGGGAGCAAGAAGTCGCAGGTTCAAATCCTGTCGCCCCGACCAGCGCTCAGCACTACGAAGGCCGCTTCCGATCGTCGGAGGCGGCCTTGTCCGTCCCTTGGGTGACCGACTGAGTGACCACGGCTCCGCCAGTCAGCAGTACGGCAGCGGCCCGGCACGTTTCTATAACCTGTTCTCGCCGTACCCCCGGAACCCTGAGGAGCATCATGGGCGACCTGGTCCTCGTCGACCGGCCCTCCGAGGCCGTCGCGGTCGTGACGCTGAACCGTCCGCGCAAGTACAACGCGATCTCCAAGGCGCTGCTCGAAGAGTTCCACGACACGCTCAAGCGGCTCGCGGAGGAGCCGGACCTGCGCGCGATGGTCCTCACCGGGGCCGACCCCGCCTTCTGCGCCGGTCTGGACCTCGGCGAGCTGGAAGCGGGGGTGAAGATCGGCCATCCCGACTCCATCCTCCCGCTGCGGCACTTCCCGGTGCCCGTCATCGGGGCGGTCAACGGCGTGGCGGTGACGGGCGGCCTGGAGTTCGCGCTCGCCTGCGACTTCAGGATCGCCAGCGATCGGGCGCGGTTCGCCGACACCCACACCCGTGTCGGCATCGTGCCCTCCTGGGGCATGACGGCACGGCTCAGCCAGGCCGTCGGGCAGGCCTGGGCCCGGCAGATGACGTTCACCGGGGATTTCGTCGACGCTCCCCTGGCGCTGCGCATCGGCCTGGTGAACGAGGTCGTCGCGCACGAACGGCTGCTGCCCCGGGCCGTGGAGCTCGCGCAGAGCATCGCGACGACGACGCCGGAGACGCTGGGCAGAATCCGGGAGATCTACGACCTCCTGCGCGACGGCACCGGCGCCGACGGCCTCCGGGCCGAACTGGAGACCGGCCGGGACGGGCTCGCCATCGCCGGCCCCGAGGACTTCGCCGCCCGCAGGCGCGCCGTGTTCGACCGGGGCCGGGCGCAGGCCCGCTGAAAACTCACTCCTCCTCGACGTACGGATGGGTGAGGAACTCGATGGCGTGGCCGTCGGGGTCGTCCACGTACACCCCGCGGCCGTGGTGACGGTGGTTGATCTGCTGCGGCTCCTGGTGGCCGGGACCGCCCCAGTACGGCAGGCCCCGCTCCGCGATGCGGGCGCAGATGTCGTCGAACTCGTCCTCCGAGACGAGGAACGCCAGGTGCTGCATGACGATCCGGTCCCGGTCGACGATCGAGTCGGCGTAGTCGATCGTCACCCCGTTGCCGACCCGGACCGTGGCGAACGGCCCGAACGCGCCGGGCTCGGGCTCGCCGAGCAGCCCGGTCAGGAACCGGGCGGACTCGAAGCGGTCGCTGCTGTGCACGATCGTGTGATCCAGTTGAGCGGTCACGTCGCCCTCCAGGTTTCCTACGGTCCTCATCGAGCCAATACCGTGGACAGGTGATCGACAAGCACATCTCCCGCGTGCTCGGGCTGCTCGGGCAGGACGACACGCTCCGCGTCCTCGCCGGGCTGGTCCTGCGTCCCGGTGAGCCGCTCGACAAGGTCACCGGGCTCGACCAGGAAGCGGTGGCCAAGGCACTGGACCGGCTGGCCAGGGGCGGCCTCGCCGTACGGGACGAGGACAGCTGGCGGGCTCGGCCCGAGACCTTCCGCGAACTGCTGCGTACGATCCCCTCGACGCCGACGGACCCGATGGACGCGTTCCTGGTCGACGGGCGACTCGTCTCGATACCCGCGAAGAGGGCCAAACGGCTGATGGTACTCGACTACATCGCGCAGGTGTTCGAGGTGGGCGTGCGCTACCCGGAGAAGGAGGTCGACGTGGCGCTGCGGGCGTTCCACGACGACTACGCCGCCCTGCGCCGCTACCTGGTGGACGAGGGGTTCCTCACCCGGGAGGCCAACGTCTACTGGCGCTCGGGAGGAACCACCTGACGCAGCCGTCTGACCGGGTCCGGCCACATCGGCGGACGCCCTTTCCCGATGGGCCCCCGGCGCGGACACTGGGAGATATGGGCGAGCCGACCAGGGTCCTTCTCGACGAGTCCCGGATCCCCCGGAACTGGTACAACATCGTCCCTGATCTGCCCACGCCTCCCCCGCCGGTGCTCCACCCGGCGACGCTGCAACCGGTCGGCCCCGACGACCTCGCCCCGCTCTTCCCTGCGGCGCTGATCGAGCAGGAGGTGTCGGGTGAGCGATTCGTCCCGGTCCCTGACGGCGTCCTCGACGTCTACCGCCTCTGGCGGCCCACGCCGCTCATCCGCGCCCGGCGCCTCGAGCGCGTCCTCGGCACGCCCGCACGGATCTACTACAAGTACGAGGGCGGCAGCCCGTCGGGCTCGCACAAGCCCAACACGGCGGTCCCCCAGGCGTACTACAACGCGCGGGAGGGCGTGCGGAGGCTGACCACCGAGACCGGTGCGGGCCAGTGGGGCTCCGCCCTGGCGTTCGCGTGCGTCCAATACGGCCTGGCCTGCGAGGTCTGGATGGTCAGGGCGTCGTACGAGCAGAAGCCGTACCGCCGCACGCTGATGAAGGTCTACGGCGCGACCCTGCACGCGAGCCCGTCGGCGGTGACCACGGCGGGCAGCAGGATCCTGGCGGAGGACCCCCACTGCACGGGGTCGCTGGGCATCGCGATCAGCGAGGCGGTCGAGGTGGCCGGGCAGCACGACGACACGCGGTACGCCCTCGGCTCGGTGCTCAACCACGTCCTGCTGCACCAGACCGTGATCGGCGAGGAGGCGCTGGAGCAGCTGGCCGCCCTCGGCGAGACCCCGGACGTCGTGATCGGCTGCACCGGCGGCGGCTCCAACTTCGCGGGGCTGGCCTTCCCGTTCCTGCGCGAGAAACTGGCGGGGCGGATGAACCCGGTGTTGCGGAGCGTCGAGCCCGCCGCCTGCCCGTCCCTGACCCGGGGCGCCTACGCGTACGACTTCGGCGACACGGCGGGGTTCACGCCGCTGATGAAGATGCACACGCTGGGGCACACGTTCGTGCCCGACCCGATCCACGCGGGCGGGCTGCGCTACCACGGCATGTCGCCGCTGCTCTCGCACGTGTACGAGCTGGGCCTGGTGGAGGCCGTGGCCGTCACGCAGACCGAGTGCTTCGACGCGGGGATCCGCTTCGCCAGGGCCGAGGGGATCGTGCCGGCTCCCGAGCCCTCCCACGCGGTGGCCGCGACGATCGCGGAGGCGCTGCGGTGCGCCGAGTCGGGCGAGGAGAAGGTCATCGTGATGTCCCTGTGCGGGCACGGCCACTTCGACCTGCCCGCCTACGAGAGCCGACTCGCCGGCCGCCTGGAGGATTTCACTCTCCCGCAGGAGCGGATCGACGCGGCCCTCGCGCACCTGCCGACCGTCTGATGCGACGCATGCCCACCGTTACCCGTTTCGTCCCTTGACCGGCGGGTACGGCTGCGCCATCGCACCGTAATCCCGACCGGAGCACTCATGTCAAACGGCTGAAATGCGCGGTATCAGCTCCATACGATTCTGGAACACCATCCGCTCTCTCCGGAGAATTCGTTGAACCGGAACTGCGTTATCAAGGACCCCGCCCCGGGCAACCGGGCGCAGTGGCGCCGCAGCAGCGCCGCGTCCGCGCACGAGCGGCTGGCTTTCCTGAACGAGGCGAGCCGGCGGATCGGCAGCACGCTCGACTTATCCGAGACGAGCCGGGAGCTCGTCGACGTGGCGGTCCCCCGCTTCGCCGACGCCGCGGCCGTGATGGTGCAGGACCGCCTCATGGCGGACGGCGAGTTGTCCTCCCGGCCGGTGGACGGGACCACCCTCGTACGCCGGGTCGCCCTGGGCGTGGCCGGCGCCGACCCGGACTCCTGGGTGAAGGCGTTCCCCGTCGGCGAGGCGACGGTCTACCCGGCGATCCTCCCGCAGGCCCAGTGCATGGCCGGGGGCAAGCCGCTGATGTACCCGGCACTCGACAAGGAGAGCGCCCGGCTGATCGGCGCGAGCCTGGACCGGGAGGAGGCGGTCGCCTCGCTCCTGACCGACTCCTCGTTCCTCGCGGTCCCCCTGCGGGCGCGGGGACGGGTCCTCGGCTGCGTGATCTTCACCAGGCGCCCGGACAGCCTGCCGTTCGAGGAGCAGGACGTGGTGGTGGCCGAGGACCTGGCCGCCCGCACCGCCCTGTGCATCGACAACGCGCGGCTCTACACCAGGGAGCGCAGGACCGCGCTCACCCTGCAGAGCAGCCTGCTGCCCGTCGAACTGCCGCAGGCGCTCGGCATCGACATCGCCTCGCGCTACCTGCCGGCCAGCGACCTGATGGGCGTCGGGGGCGACTGGTACGACGTGATCGCCCTGCCCGGGTGCCGTACGGCCCTTGTGGTGGGCGACGTCATGGGCCACGGGACCAGGGCCGCGGCGACCATGGGCCAGCTCCGCACGGCCGCGCGTACGCTCGCGAGCCTCGACCTGCCGCCCGACGAGGTGCTGTTCCGGCTCAACCTGATGAGCCAGGACCTCGACCCCAGTCAGATCGCGACGTGCATCTACGCCGTCTACGACCCGGTGACGCGCACGTGCGCGCTCGCCCGCGCCGGGCACGTGCCGCCGATCCTGCTGCACCCCGACCGGTCGACCGAGATCATCGAGCTGCCGTCGGGCCTGCCTCTCGGCATCGGCAGCGACCCGCTGGAGTCGCGCGAGCTGGTCCTGCCGGCCGGGAGCGTGCTCGCCTTCTACACCGACGGCCTCGTGGAGAGCCGGGAGCGCGACCTGGACGCCGGGATCATGGGGCTGCGCCGCCTGCTCGCCGGTCCGGTCGAGGACCTGGAGGACATGTGCGACGTGATCATCAGCAGCCAGCGGTCGGGCCACGAACGTGACGACATCGCCCTGATGGTGGCCAGGGTGCGCGATCTCGACCCGGACGAGGTGGCGACCTGCCCGTTGCCGTCCGACCCGCGGTTCGTCTCGCACGCCCGCCGGTTCGTCCGCGGCACGTTGCAGAGGTGGGGGCTGGGCGGCCTCGTGGACAGCACCCAGCTCATCGTGAGCGAACTGGTCACCAACGCGCTCAAGCACGGCTGGCCGCCGATCGAGCTGCGCCTGCTGCGCGGCCGCACGCTGGTGGTCGAGGTCGTCGACGGCTCCCCCCGCCACTCCCGCCCCCGCGCACCGCCGCCCCCGACGAGGACACCGGCCGCGGTCTCCAGCTGATCAAGCGGTTCGCCTACCGCTGGGGCACCCGGCCCACGCCGTATGGAAAGATCGTCTGGGTCGAGCAGCACGTCCCTTGACCCGGGCGTTCCCTCCCCGGCGAGCGTGTATGACTGATCGTTGAGAAGAGTTACGTTCGAATGGGGAGTTCGTGGCGAGGAGGGGACATGATCGACATCCGTGACGCGTACCGCAGGGCGCTGGACGGTTTCGGGGACCGCCTCCATCTCGTCCGCCGCGGGCAGTGGGAGCTGCCGACCCCCTGCGTCGACTGGGACGTCCGGGGGCTCGTCAACCACGTCGTCGCCGAGAACCTGTGGGCCCCCGAACTGCTGTCCGGCCGTACGGTCGCCGAGGTGGGGGACGCCTTCGAGGGCGACGTGCTCGGCGACGACCCGCTCAAGGCGTTCGAGGCGTCCGCGCAGGGCGCCGTCCAGGCGGTGTACGCCGAGGGCGCCCTGACCAGCGTGACCCACCTGTCCTTCGGCGACGTGCCGGGCGAGGAGTACATCACCGAGCTGTTCGCGGACGCGCTGATCCACACCTGGGATCTGGCACGTGCCATCGGCGGGCCGGAACGGCTCGACCCCGAACTCGTCGCCTCCTGCTCCGAATGGTTCGAGAAGGCGCGGGAGGACTACCGCGAGGCGGGGGTCATCGGGGACGAGCGCGACGTTCCGGCCGGCGCCGACCAGCAGACTCATCTGCTCGCCGCCTGGGGCAGGAACCCCTAAGCCCTACCGTGCAGCACCTTCCGCGGGGCCTACCGGCCTGTGGGCCGCCTGCCGTGGTTGGCCTTCTTCTTCTTGCGTGCCTTCGACTTGCGTGCGCGCCTGCCCATCACGACCGCCTTCCGTCGGGTACGGCTTTCGCTCACTGTCCTCCCCCGGATCGCCGACGGCAAGTACCCGGACCCCAACTCAACATGTCTCCACGTACGTGAGGCATAATTTGTTTGAATCTGTTGACAGGAGTGGTGGATGCTGGCCCAGCAACGGCAGCAGGCGATCCTGGAGAGGGTACGCAGAACCGGCGGGGTGCGCGTCGCGCAGCTCGTACGCGACCTCGGGGTCTCGGACATGACGATCCGCCGCGACCTGGAGGTCCTCGCGGAGCGCGGCCTGATCGTCAAGGTGCACGGCGGGGCGACCGCCACCGGCACCGGCTCGACGGAGGAGCCGGGCTTCGCGGCCAAGTCGGTGCGGCAGCAGGCCGAGAAGGAGGCCATCGCCCGCCGGGCCGCCATGCTCGTACGGCCGGGCAGCTCCGTCGCCCTGTCGGCCGGGACCACGACCTGGACACTGGCCCACCACCTGGTGGACGTGCCCGAGCTGACCGTGATCACCAACTCCGTCCAGGTGGCCGACGTCTTCCACCGGGCGGGACGGCCCGACCAGACCGTGGTGCTGGTGGGAGGCGTGCGTACGCCCTCCGACGCGCTGGTCGGCCCGGTGGCCGTGGCGGCCGTCCGCTCCCTGAACGTCGACACGCTCATGCTCGGCGTGCACGGCATGAGCGTCCGCGCCGGTTACACCACGCCCAACCTGCTGGAGGCGGAGACCGACCGCGCCCTCATCGCGGCCGCCCAGCAGCTCGTGGTCCTGGCCGACCACACCAAGTGGGGGACGATCGGCATCAGCACGATCGCCGCCCTGGGCGAGGCCGGTGTGGTCGTGAGCGACGTCGGCCTGCCGGAGGAGGCGCGCGCCGCGCTGTCGGAGCACGCCGGCGAGCTCCTCCTCACCGATCCGTCCGGGGAGACCGAACTGGAGACCGCACTGTGACGCCGGACCTCTGGAAGCCCCCCGTGACCCGGGACACCGCACCGTGAAGCTGGAGACCGCTCTGTGAAGCGCACCATCACCCATCTCGCCGACGGCCGTGAGCTGATCTACTTCGACCGGCGTGACGACGCCGACCACAGCGCCACCGACAAAAGGGACCTGCCGCCGCGCCCGCTCGCCTCCGAGCTGCGCTACGACCCCCTGATGGACGAGTGGGTGGCCGTCGCCCGGCACCGCCAGACGCGCACCCACCTGCCGTCCGCCGAGGAGTGCCCGCTCTGCCCGGGGCATCCCGGCTCGGAGATCCCCTCGCCGTACGAGGTGGCGGTGTTCGAGAACCGCTTCCCGTCGTTCAGCTTCAACACCGGAGCGTACGAGCAGGTGGGCGGGCTCAGCGAGGTGCGGCCGGGGATCGGGCGCTGTGAGGTCGTCTGCTTCACCTCCGACCACGACGCGTCGTTCAGCTCGCTGAGCGACGAGCAGGCCGAACTGGTCGTCGAGGCCTGGGCCGACCGCACGGCCGAGCTGTCCTCGCTGCCCGGCGTGGAGCAGGTCTTCTGCTTCGAGAACCGCGGCGCCGAGATCGGCATCACGCTGCCGCACCCCCACGGGCAGATCTACGCCTATCCGTACGTCACGCCGCGTACCCGGCAGATGCTGGACGCCGCCGCCCGCCATCGGGGCGGCAACCTGTTCGCGGACGTCCTGGCCGCCGAGCGGAGGGGCCCCCGGGTGGTGGCCGCCAACGAGCACTGGACGGCCTTCGTCCCGGCCGCCGCGCGTTATCCGTTCGAGGTGCACGTCTACCCGCATCGTCAGGTGCCCGACATCCCCGCGCTGTCGCCCGAGGAACGGGCCGCGTTCGCGCCGCTCTACATCGAGGTGCTCCGCCGTCTGGACGGGCTGTTCGGCGTCGTGATGCCGTACGTCGCGGCCTGGCACCAGGCCCCGGTCACCTATCGGCGCGACCTCGCCTACCTCCACCTGCAGCTCTTCACGATCCGGCGGGCGCCGAACAAGCTGAAGTATCTCGCCGGATCGGAGTCGGCCATGGGCGCGTTCGTCAACGACGTGCTTCCGGAGGAGGCCGCCCGGATGCTACGCGAGGCGGTAACGGCTTGATCTCCGAATGGTTGCGACTTTGGTGGCAGCCACGGTTTCTTTACCACTAGTATCCCTGACACCGGACGTCACAACCGGTACGCCTAATCCCGGGCGCCCGCCCGGGAGCCGGGGACCCAACCACGCACCTGGGGTCAAGGCAGTCGCCTGCCCGGGCTTCTCCAGCCCGAACCCGTCAGCTAACCCGGTCGGCAGATGGAGAGGAGTGGGCTCTGCCCCGCGCGTTCCCCCTGGCTCTCGGCGCGCTCGCCTCCGCCGTCCTCGTGTTCGGCGCGGCCACCCCTGGCGCCGCCGACCCCAAACCGACGGAGAAGCAGCTCAAGAAGGAGCTGTCGGACCTACGCAAGAAGGTCGACCGGCTGATCGGCGACTACAACGCCAAACGCGTCGCCCTCGCCAAGGCCCGCGTCGAGGAGAAGGCGGCCCGCGGCCGGCTGGCCAAGGCCGAGGCCGACTACGAGGCCGCCAGCGACGCCGTACGGCGGATGGCCGGGCTGCGCTACCAGACCGAGAGCGCGATGGCGCTGCCCGACATGAACACCGCCGCGCTGAACTACCAGCTCAAGGAGGAGCAGGCCGCCAGGCTCGCCCGCTTCGACCAGGTCCGCGCCGAACGGCAGCAGGCCGCGGACGCCGCCAAGACGCTGACCGAACAGCTCAAGGCGCAGGCCGCCGAGGTCGCCGGACAGCGCGAGGACGCCGAGGATCTCATCGACGAGATCAAGGACAAGCTCGACGCGCTGATCCCGATCGCGCCGGGCAAGCGCGCGGGCGGGTCGTGGGCGCCGGAGCTGCCCAGCGGCTCCGACAACATCACCCCCCGGATGCGGCTCATGCGCACGGAGGTCGAAAAGCACTTCGACCTGCGGTTTCCGGTCGGCTGCTACCGGGCCGAGAACAGCGGCGAGCACCCCCTCGGGCGCGCCTGCGACTTCATGATGAGCTCGGGCGGCGCCATGCCTTCCCCCGAGATGAAGGCGTTCGGCGACAGCCTGGCCGCCTGGGCCATCAAGAACGGGCCGAAGCTGGGCGTGATGTACGTGATCTGGCAGCAGCGCATCTACAACCTCGGCCATCCGGGCTGGCGGACCATGTCCGACCGCGGCAGCATCACCGCCAACCACTACGACCACGTGCACATCTCGATGTACTGACGCCGGGGCTCTCGTCGGCAGGCGAACGAGAAGGGCGGATCGGGTTATCGTCCTGCCATGAAGGACGAGCCTCCCCCGCCCCTGCTGGCCAATCGATGGGCCGACGCTGCCGGCGAAGGCGGGCCGGGGGCCGGCAGGGAGATATGCAGGTGTTTCGACCAACACAGGGTTCGCCAAGACAGGGTTCGTCCGCCGCACCTTGTGCGCTTCCATCCTGAGCGTCAGGACACTGCGTCCCCTGGCTGGCGACATCTGCTCGAGCTCGTAGAAGAAGCGGCGGCGGACGGCCGCGAGGTGTTCCGTCCTCTTGTCGAACTCAGCCCGGCCGAGCAGCGTCAGATCGTCACGTTGCCTCCGACCATCGCCAAACTCACCGAGGTCAAGCACTTGGTGCTCTACGGCAGTAACCTCGTGCGAATCCCCCCGGAGATCGGCTCGATGACCAATCTGCGGGAGTTCAGCCCTTACACGTCGCATCGCCTCCACTGGTTCCCGTACGAGCTGACCAGGTGCCGGCGGCTGAAGGCCGGCACGGTCAGCACCCGCTCGCTTTACGGCAACCTCAAGGTGCGAGCGCCGTTTCCTCCGCTCCAGCCGGGCAGAGCATCGACCCGGGACCTCGATCTCCTCGGCCTCGACCCTGGAGTGTGGGGCACCGACGTGATCCGCGCGTGCAGCGTCTGCGACCGGCCTATCGCCGAAGGCGGGCTTCACCAGGTGTGGATCTCATTACGGGTCGGCACCGACACCGTGCCGCTGCTGGTGAACGCCTGCTCACCGGCCTGCATCGACGCCCTTCCTGCTCCTCCAGATGGCTACCTGCCCACGCCGCACACCGGCGGGCCGGGCATGTGGCGAAAGCGGGGTGACCACCGTGCCTGACCTCACGGCGGACCTGTTCGTGTCGCTGGACGGCTTCGCCGCCGGCGTGGACGTGGGGGCCTTCTTCGGCTATCCGGGGCCCGGCCTCGACGCCTGGATACGCGAGGCGACCGAGCAGCCGCACCTGATGCTCATGGGTCGCGTCACCTATGAGGCGCTCGCGGCGATCTCGTCCGCGGCCGCCGACGAGGCGAGCACCCGGATGAACGACCTGCCGAAGGCCGTCTTCTCCAACACCCTGCGGGAGCCGCTCGCCTGGAAGAACACCCGGCTCGTGCGCGGTGACCTCGCCGAGCGGGTCAGGGCGCTCAAGCGGGAGTCGGCCGTGCCGCTGCGCTCGATCGGCAGCCTCACGCTGGTCAGAAGCCTGATGGAGCTCGGGCTGGTCGACCGGCTGCGGGTGATGGTCTTTCCCCTCACGCTGGGCGGCGACGGCCGGGAGCCCGCCTACGCCGGCTACCCCCGGACGGGGCTGGAACTGGCCGGCAGCAAGGTCCTCGACTCGCGCATCGTCCTGCTCGAATACCGGCCGGCAGGCCCAAAATGATGTGACTCCGCGCCGCGGCTCGGGGCAGGATGCCGGAATGACCGACACACGTATCGATCCCCCTGTCGCCGCGGACGAGCGCGCGATGCTGCGCGCCTGGCTGGACTGGCACCGTGAGACTCTCGCGGTGAAGTGCCAGGGCCTCACGGAGGAGCAGCTGCGGCTGCGCTCCGTGCCTCCCTCCAGCATGTCGCTGCTCGGCCTCGTACGGCACCTGGCCGACGTCGAGCGGGCCTGGTTCCGGCGGCGGCTCAACGGCGAGGACCTCGGCGGCATCTACTACAGCGACGACGACCCGGACGGCGAGTTCGACAACGTGGACACCGCGTCCGCGGAGGAGGCCTTCGCGACCTGGCGCGCGGAGATCGAGCACGCGCGTGCGGCCGAGGATGCCTGCGCCGACCTGGACGCGCTGGCGAAGGCGGACCGCCAGGGAGTCCGCCACTCGCTGCGCTGGATCATGTGCCACATGATCGAGGAGTACGCCCGCCACAACGGCCACGCCGATCTGCTGCGTGAGCGCATCGACGGGGCGACGGGCGAATAGGCTCCCGCCCGGCGGGGCTCAGCCGGACAGGCGGACCGGGTTGACGAGGTCGGCGTAGATGAGAAGGCCGCCCATGACGACCAGCAGGGCCGCCATGACGTACGTCAGCGGGAGCGCCTTGGCCACGTCCACGTAACCGGGGGCGGGCCGGCGGCGCACCCGCGCCAAGACCCGCTTGACGCCCTCCCACAGGCCGCCGGCGATGTGCCCGCCGTCCAGCGGCAGCAGCGGGATGAGGTTGAACATGCCCACCGCGAGGTTCAGCAAGGCCAGCAGGTTGATGAAGATCTCGATCTTGTTCTCGACCGGGAGGTCCGAGGCGGCGATCTCACCGCCGATGCGGCCCGCCCCCACGATGCCGATCGGCCCGTTCGGGTCGCGCTTCTCGCCCGAGAAGGCGGCGTTCCACACGCCGACCATCTTCTTGGGGATGTTGACCATCGCGACGGCGGTGCGCTCGGTCAGGTCCCACATCTGCCCGACGACGTAGCCGGGGCCCTTCTTCTCGACGACGACGGTCGGGCTCACGCCCAGGAAGCCGACGTTCTTCTCTACCTTGTCCGGGTCGGCCAGCGAGGGCATGTCCTGCGCGATCAGGTCGACCTTCACGTCGGTCCGCTGCCCGCCCCGCTCGATGCCGAGCGTCGTCGCCCCCGCGCCGTGCTCCCGGATCAGCCGCTGCGCGTTCTCCCAACTGGTCACCGGCGCGCCGCCGATGGCGACGATGCGGTCGCCGGGCCGCAGTCCCGCCTTGGCGGCGGGCGTCAGGGGGTCGCCATCGCGGCAGTCGCGGTGCCCCGCCTCCGCGGCCGGGATGGCGCACTTGGACACCGAGGACACGACCGGCGTCTGCTCGCGCACGCCGAACCCCATCATCACGACCGCGAACAGCACGAACGCGAGCACGAAGTTCATCGCCGGGCCGCCGGTCATGATGATGACCTTCTGCCACCAGGGCTTGCGGTAGAAGACCCGGTTCTCGTCGCCCGGCCGGATCTCCTCGGACGCGACCGCCCGCGCGTTCTCGATGAGGCCCTGCCAGGGACCGGTGGAGACGCTGCGCAGCTTGCCGGGCTCGTCCGAGGGGCGCGGCGGCAGCATGCCGATCATGCGGATGTAGCCGCCGAGCGGGACCCACTTCACGCCGTACTCGGTCTCGCCCCGCCTGCGCGACCACATCGTGGGCCCGAAGCCGACCATGTATTGGGTCACGCGGACGCCGAAGAGCTTGGCGGGCACGAGGTGCCCGATCTCGTGAAGCGCGATCGAGACGAGCAGACCGACGAAGAGGATCACGAATCCGGCCACGAAGAGCCAGCTCATCAGCGCGTACCCCCGAATCGGAGAAGGTGCCCTGGCAGACGAAGCACCCTTCGAGCGTAGCCCACCCGCACGAGGGTGAAGACTTTTCCGGCGCGGGTTCGGCTTGCCCGTGTGTGACCGATTGGGGACACTTCGTTGACAGTACGGAGTTGGTCGATCACCCTTTGAGAGACGTCCAGAGGGGAGAACCTTGATCCGGATCCTGGTGGCCGAACACCTTCCGTTGGTACGGCGAGGCCTGGTCGCGTCCCTTGACGGAGAGGACGATCTGCGGGTGGTCGCGGACGTCGGGTCGGGCGAGGACATCCTGCCCGCGGCCCTGGACGTGCGGCCGGACGCCGCCGTCATCGACGCGGACCTGCCCGGAGTGGACGGGCTCAACGCGGCCGCGCGGCTGGGAGAGAAGGCGCCACGCTGCCGCGTGATGCTGCTGTCGGCGCAGCCCAGTCCGGGTCACGTCAAGCGGGCCTTCGCGGCGGGCGTCCTGGGCTACCTGAGCATCGAGGTGGCCCCCGAGCAGCTCGCCGACGGCATCCGCCGGATGGTCGCCGGACGCCGGGTGGTCGACTCCGAGCTGGCGGTCGCCGCGCTGGAGGCCGCCGACTGCCCGCTGACGCCGAGGGAGCACGAGGTCCTGCGGCTCGCGGCGGGGGGCGCGCGGTCGAAGGACATCGCCGCCGAGCTGGGCCTGTCCGTCGGCACCGTGCGAAATCACCTGTCGCGCATCCTCGTCAAGACCGGAGCGCGCAACCGCGTCGACGCCGTCAGGATCGCCACCGACTCCGGCTGGCTGTAGGAGCTCAGGGGCGCCAGATCAGGACGAGCGCGCAGTCGTCGTTGTGGCCGGAGGACATCGACTGGACGAGCTGCCGGGCCTTGTCGCGGAATCCCGACGGCAGCAGCCGCTCGGCCTCGCCCAGCAACCGGTCGAGCCCGGCGTCGATGTCCCGGCCGGCTGCTCGATCAGCCCGTCGGTGAACAGCATGAGAGCGTCGCCCTTGCGCAGCACCCCGCTGTCGGTCTCACAGGCCAGGTCGGGCACCACGCCGAGCACGACGCCCTTCGCGGTGGAGACCCGCCACGTGCCCGAGCCGGAGTCGAACCGGACGACGGGCGGATGCCCGGCCGAGGTGATGGTGTACTCCCCCGTGGACAGGTCGAGCTCCAGGTGGACGGCGGTCACGAACCCCTCGTCGCCGAGCTGGCGGTGCAGGTAGGAGTTGCACGCGACGAGGAAGTCGTCCACCGAGCCGAGCAGGCCGCCGAAGGTGCCCGACAGCATGAGCGCGCGGGTTCCCGCGTCCACGCCCTTGCCGGACACGTCGACGACCGCCACCTGGACCCGGTCGCCCTCCCTCATCGAGACGACGAAGTCGCCGCCGAACGACGATCCTCCCGCCTGCTTCAGCACCACCTTGCCGCCCCAGTCCTTGGGCAGCGGCGGCAGCTCGCTCTGCCGCTTCAGCCGGTCACGCAGCTCCAGCAGCATCGCGTCGCCGCGCAGCCCCTGGACGCCGAGCTTGCCCCGCGTACGCGCCATCATCCAGGCCAGCGCGGCGGTGAAGGCCATAGTGATCAGCAGGCCGGGGCCGACGCTGAGCACTCCCCTGACCGGTCCCATGTACGCCAGGGATGCCACCACCACGCACAGCAGGATCGCGAGGCTGCGCAGCCGGAGCTGGAGCCCGCCGATCAGCGTGAAGAGGATCAGCAGCGAGGGCGAGAACCAGTACGGCGACACCTCCGCGTCGAGCACGCCGATCACGACGGTGAGCACGACGAGAGCGATGAGGAGGTACCGGTCCTTCGACCAAACTTTCCTGACAAAACGGACCAACGGCACCAGGAGCGGCACGCGCGCCAGGAGCGCGCGGAGCCGAGGAGGGATCAGCGGCGCCGGACGGGAAGTCATGATGGCCTCGACTGTATCCGGACATCCCAGGTGGCGGCACCTGCTTGACCAACGTCTAGATCATCCGGCACGGATATTGGGTCGCCTCGCGCGGCGGCCCGCTTCTACGGTGTCTCGATGAGCATCACCGTGCGCCCCATCGAGGAATCCGAGTGGCCGGCCTTCGTCGCCGTCGATTACGAGGCGTTCAGCGCCACCTATCCCGTGGAGATCGCTGACCGGTGGCGCGAGGTCCTGGAAGTCGACCGGCTGCTGTCCGCCTTCGACGGCGACCTGATGGTCGGCTGCGCCGCCACGTTGTCCTTCGAGATGACGGTCCCCGGCAGGCTGATCCCCGTGGCCGGCGTCACGTCGGTGGGTGTGCTCCCCTCGCATCGCCGCCGCGGCGTGCTGACCGCGCTGATGACCCGGCAGCTGCACGGCCTGCACGAGGAGGGCCGTGAGGCCGTCGCCGCGCTTTACGCCAGCCAGGCGGCCATCTACGGGCGTTTCGGGTACGGCAGGGCCGCCGACACCCTGAACTTCCGCATCCCCACCAACGGCTCGGCCTTCACGCGCTCGGCCCCCGCCGACCCGGCGCTGCGCCTGCGCGTGGCCGGCCCCGCCGACGCACTTGCCGATCTCCGGCGGATCTACGACGCCGTACGGCCCGGCCGTCCGGGCATGTACGCGAGGTCCGACGGATACTGGCGGACCGAGATCCTCCCGGACACCGAGCACGACCGGGGCGGGATGGGCCCGCTGCGCTGCCTGATCGCGGAGGACGCGACGGGAGCGCGCGGCTACGCGCTGTTCCGGGCGAAGGCCGGATGGGACGAGCACGGCGTGCCGGACGGGGAGGTCCGGCTCCTGGAGTTGTTCGCCTCCGACCCCGCGGCGTACGCGCTGGTCTGGCGCGGCGTCCTCGACCGGGACCTGTGCACGGTCGTCCACGCCCAGCGGCGGCCGGTGGACGACCCGATCGCGCACCTGCTGGCCGAACCCCGCCAGCTGCACGCGGGCTGGTTCGACGACCTGTGGATCCGCTTGGTGGACGTGGACCGGGCCCTGGCCTCCCGCGCGTACGCGGCCCCGGCCGACCTGGTGCTGGACGTCCAGGACGAGTTCTGCCCGTGGAACGCCGGGCGCCGGCGCCTCGTCACCGACAAGGCGTCCTGCGAACCGACCGGCGCGCCCGCCGACCTCACGCTGCCGGTCGACGTGCTGGGCGCGGCGTACCTCGGCGGGCGGTCCCTGCGGGCGGCGGCGGACGCCGGGCTGGTGCGGGAGCACGGCCGGGGGCCCTGCGCGAGCTGTCGGCCGCGATGGCGTGGGACCCGGCCCCCTGGGGCTGCCGGGTGTTCTGAGCCGCGCCGCCGACAGCCGGGACGTAGGCTTCAGAGCATGGCGCTGCAGAGTTTGCAGATCACCGCGATCACGGCCATGCGGGCCCGCGACGTGTCCCGGCCTACGCCGGAGCAGCAGGAGGCCGCCGACGAGCGGCCACTGCGCGACGAGACGCCCCGGCGGGAGCCCCGCCGGGGACGCGACAGGGACACCCGCCAGGCGCAGGGCTAGACGGGATTCAGGCGGGATTCAGGCGGGCAGCGGCGGCAGTTCGCCGGTGGCCTCGTAGTCGGCGAGCTGGCGGATCCGCCGGGCGTGCCGCTCGGCCCCCGAGAACGGCGTGGCCAGGAAGAGCCCGACGAACCTGACGGCCTCCTCCGGCGTGTGCTGCCGGGCGCCCAGGCTGATCACATTGGCGTCGTTGTGCTCGCGGGCCAGCTTCGCCGTGTCCTCGTTCCAGGCGAGGGCCGCGCGCACCCCCCGCACCTTGTTGGCGGCGATCTGCTCGCCGTTCCCCGAGCCGCCGATCACCACCCCGAGGCTGCCCGCGTCGCCGGCCACCCCCTGCGCGGCGCGCAGCACGAACGGCGGGTAGTCGTCCTCCGCGTCGTAGACGTGGGGACCGCAGTCCTCCACCTCGTGGCCCTGCTCCTTCAGCCAGGAGACAAGGTGATTCTTCAGCTCGTAGCCGGCATGGTCGGCACCGATGTAGACACGCACGACAGAAGTTTCCCAGAAGGCCTCTGGCGGAGACGACCCCGGGCTCCACTAAAGTAATAGCCGAGATGGGCCTCCGTCCCTTACACCCTCCGGCCTGACAGGAGTGTCATGCGCGAGCTTCGCTATGTCGGCGACCCGGTCCTGCGTACCCCCGCAGAACCGGTGACGGACTTCGACCGCGAGCTGCGCCGGCTGATCGACGAGATGTTCGCGGTCATGTACCAGGCCGACGGCGTCGGGCTCGCCGGGCCGCAGATCGGCGTGGGCCGGCGGCTGTTCGTCTACGACATCAGCAACCGCAAGGGCCACGTGATCAACCCGGAGCTGACGATCGACGACCCCGAGCAGGTCGTCGAGGAGGAGGGCTGCCTGTCGGTGCCCGGCAAGGAGACCGGCAAGCCGCTGTACGCCCCGACCCCCCGCGCCGCCGGGGTCACGCTGCGCGGGGTCGACAAGCTCGGCCGGCCCGTCGCCGTCAAGGCCCGCGGCATGCTCGCCCGGTGCTTCCAGCACGAGTTCGACCACCTCGAGGGCGCGCTGTACGTCGACCGGCTGGGCAAGGACGAGCGCCGCAAGATCCTCCTGCAGGCGCCCTGACGTCCTACAGCTGGATGGCCTTGACCTCCAGGAACTCCTCCAGGCCGAACTCGCCGAGCTCACGGCCGACCCCGGAGTGCTTGTAGCCGCCGAACGGCGCCATCATGTTGAACCGGCCGCCGTTGACCGCCACCTGCCCGGTGCGCAGGCGGCGCGCGACCGCGAGCGCCTTGTCCTCGGAGCCCGCCCACACCGCCCCCGACAGCCCGTACGGCGTGCCGTTGGCGATCTCGACGGCCTCGTTCTCCGACGCGAACGGGATGATCGACAGCACCGGCCCGAAGATCTCCTCCTGCTCGATCGACATGCCGGGCGACACGCCCGCGAAGATCGCGGGCTCGACGTAGTAACCCCGTTCCATGGGGTTGTCGGTCCCGCCGAGCACGAGCCGGGCGCCCTCCTCCTGGCCGCGGTTGATGTACCTGACGACCCGGTCGCGCTGCGCGGCGGACACCAGCGGTCCGAGGCGCGTGCCCTCGGCGAACGGATCGCCGGGGACGTAGGCGCCGGCCGCCTCCACGGCGAGCCGCACGGCCTCGTCGTACTGGTCCCAGTGGACGAGCATCCGGGTCAGCGCCGAGCAGGTCTGGCCCGAGTTGAGGTAGGCGCCCGCGACCCCGTTCTTCACCGCCTTCTCCAGGTCGGCGTCGGGGAGGATGATGTTCGCCGACTTGCCGCCCAGCTCCAGGGCCACCCGCTTGACCGTCTCGGCCGCGAGGGCCGCGACCCGGCGGCCGGCCCTGGTGGACCCGGTGAACGACACCATGTCCACGTCCGGGTGGGCGGCGATGGCCTCGCCGACCACTGGCCCGTACCCGCTGACCATGTTGAACACGCCGGGCGGCAGGCCGACCTCGTGGAAGATGTCGGCCAGCGCGTACGCAGCGAGCGGCGCGACCTCGCTCGGCTTGAGCACGACGGTGCAGCCGGCCGCGAGGGCCGGGGCCACCTTGCACACGACCTGGTGGAGCGGGTAGTTCCACGGCGTGATCGCGCCGACCACGCCGACGGGCTCCCGCACGACGAGCGAGTTGCCCACGCGGCCGCCGTCGAACTCGTACCGCTTGGCGAGGTCGGCGTAGGAGGCCAGCACCTCGGCGGGCATCAGCGTCTGCACCTTCAACGCGAGCGTGAGCGGGGCGCCCATGTCGGTGGCGATCGTCGCCGCGATCTCCTTGGCACGCTCCTGCAGCAGCCCGGCCGCCGCCCCCAGGAACGCGGCGCGTTCGGCCGGTTCCAGGGCCGACCAGGACGGGAAGGCGGCGCGGGCGGCGGCGACGGCGGACTCGACGTCGGCGGGCGCCCCGGCGGGCACCCGGTCCACGACCTCCTCGGTCGCGGGGTTGACGACGTCGACGGCCTCGCGGGAGGAGGACGGGACCCAGGCTCCGTTCACGTAGAGGTGACGCATGTCACTCATCCTTGCGCCTCCGCTGTCAGATGGCGAGCCTTCCAGCGGAAACCTTTCCGGTCGGTTCACGCGAGGGTGAAGGAGCCTGTGAAGTCTCAGGTGAAGATCGGGTCGCGGGTCCTCGACCTCTTCAGCTCGAAGAAGCCGTCGGTGCCGGCGACGAGCAGGACGCCGTCCCACAGGCGCGCGGCGGCCTCACCCCTGGGGATGGGCGAGACGACGGGGCCGAAGAACGCCGCGCCCTCGACGGCGATGACCGGCGTGCCGACCTCCTGGCCGACCAGGTCGATGCCCTCGTTGTGCGAGCGCCGGATCGCCTCGTCGTACTCGTCCGAGTCGTGCGCGGCCACCAGCGCGGGGTCGAGCCCGGCGGCCGTGAGGGCCTCGGCGATCGTGTCCCGGTCGCGCTCGCGCCCCTCGTCGTGGAAGCGCCGGCCGATCTCGGTGTAGAGGCCGCCGAGGACCTCCTCGCCGTACTTGTCCGCGGCGGCGGCCACCACCCGTACGGCGCCGAGCGTCTGCTTGACCCGCTCGCGGTAGTCGTCGGGGATGTCCTTGTCCTCGTTGAGCACCGCCAGGCTCATGATGTGCCAGCGCACGTCGATGGGACGGAGCGCGGCGACCTCGTGGATCCAGCGTGACGTGATCCACGCCCAGGGGCAGGCGGGGTCGAACCAGAAATCGACAAGCTTTCGGTCGGACACTGTGACACCCTCTCGAACGGACTATGGTTCCCTCGGTCGTCAACCCGGGCAAGAAATCTCCTATTCCAGGTAGGAGCGATCTCGAATCCGCCTTGTCGCCGCGACGTGGCAGGATTCATGCAATCCCTGACGCGACGGGGCGGCGGGGATCGGGGGCGTTGATCATGTGATGAGGAGCGGGTGTGGCAGGGAATCTGACACGGGACGAGGCCCGGGAGCGTGCTCGGCTGCTCTCCGTCCAGTCCTACCAGGTCGAACTCGACCTGACGGAGGGCGAGGAGCGGTTCGAGAGCATCACGACGGTCCACTTCACGTCGGACCGCGAGGGGGCGGACACGTTCATCGACCTGCACGGCGCGCACGTGCGGAAGGTCGTACTCAACGGCAGGGAGCTGGACGTCAGCACCTACGACGCCGAGAAGGGCCGCATCCCGCTGCCGGGGCTGGCCGGGCACAACGAGCTGCGCGTGGACGCCGACTGCTCCTACATGCGCACCGGTGAGGGCCTGCACCGCTTCGTCGACCCCGTGGACCAGCAGGTCTACCTGCACAGCCAGTTCGAGACGGCCGACGCGCACCGGATGTACGCCTGCTTCGACCAGCCGGACCTCAAGGCGACCTTCGAGCTGACCGTCCTCGCCCCCGGCGACTGGGAGGTGGTGTCCAACGCCGCTCCCGACGCGGTCGAGCCGCTGGAGGAGCACCGCGGGCGGCACGGCACGCTGCAGGCGGCCAAGCGCTGGCACTTCCCGCCGACCCCCGTCATGTCGACGTACATCACGGCCCTCATCGCCGGGCCGTACACGGTCGTGCGGGACGAGCACGACGGGATCCCGCTCGGGATCTACGTGCGGCGCTCGCTCGCGCAGTACCTCGACCCCGAGAACATCTTCGAGGTCACCAAGCAGGGCTTCGACTTCTTCCACCGCGTCTTCGGCCTGCGCTACCCCTTCGGCAAGTACGACCAGCTGTTCGTGCCGGAGTTCAACGCGGGGGCCATGGAGAACGCGGGCGCGGTGACGTTCCTGGAGGACTACGTCTTCCGCTCGCGCGTGACCGACGCGATTATCGAGCGCCGCGCGGAGACGATCCTGCACGAGATGGCGCACATGTGGTTCGGCGACCTCGTCACCATGCGCTGGTGGGACGACCTGTGGCTGAACGAGTCGTTCGCCACCTACATGTCCGTGCTGTGCCAGGCCGAGGCCACCCGCTGGGGCCAGGGCGCCTGGACGACGTTCGCCAACGTCGAGAAGGCGTGGGCCTACCGGCAGGACCAGCTGCCCTCCACCCACCCCATCGCCGCCGACATCCCGGACATGCAGGCCGTCGAGGTCAACTTCGACGGCATCACGTACGCCAAGGGCGCCTCGGTGCTCAAGCAGCTCGTCGCGTACGTGGGGCTCGACAACTTCCTCGCCGGGGTGCGCGACTACTTCAACGAGCACGCCTGGAAGAACACCACCCTGCAGGACCTGCTGTCGGCGCTGGAGCGCACCTCCGGGCGCGACCTGTCGTCCTGGTCCAAGGAGTGGCTGGAGACCTCGGGCGTCAACACGCTGCGGCCGTCGTTCACGACCGACGACGAGGGCCGGTTCCTGAGCTTCGACGTGCTGCAGGAGGCCACGCAGGAGCACCCGACGCTGCGCTCGCACCGGGTGGCCATCGGCCTCTACTCGCTGCGCGAGGGCGTCCTGACCAGGACCAAGCGGGTCGAGCTCGACATCGTCGGCGCGCGTACGGCCGTGCCCGAGCTGGTCGGCGAGGTCCAGCCCGACCTGGTGCTGGTGAACGACGACGACCTCACCTACGCCAAGATCCGGCTCGACGAGCGGTCGCTGCGCACCCTCGTCGGCGGCGGGATCACCGCGTTCACCGAGTCGCTGCCCCGCGCGCTGTGCTGGTCGGCCGCCTGGGACATGACGCGGGACGCCGAGATGGCCACCCGCGACTACGTCAAGCTGGTCGTCTCCGGCATCGACTCGGTGCGCGACATCACCGTCCTGCAGACCGTGCTGCGCCAGGCCCGCCAGGCCGTGCAGCAGTACGCCGACCCGGCGTGGCGGGCCGCCGGCCTGGCCGAGCTGGCCGGCGCGCTGCGCCGCCTCGTCGCGGCGGCCGAGCCGGGGTCGGACCACCAGCTCGCCTACGTCAACGCCCTCGCCGCGACCGCCACCTCGTCCGAGGACCTGGCGTTCCTCAAGGGCGTGCTCGACGGCACCGAGGTGCCCGAGGGCCTGACCGTCGACGCCGACCTGCGCTGGACGCTCATCCAGTCGCTCGTGTCGGGCGGCGTCCTCGGCGCCGGGGACATCGACGCGGAGCTGGCCAGGGACGCCACGGCGACCGGCGAGCGCTCGGCCGCCACCAGCCGGGCCTCGATCCCGACCCCGGAGGCCAAGGCCGAGACCTGGGCGACGATCGTGGGCGGCAAGCTGAGCGGCGCGCTGCTGCGCGCCACGATCCTCGGCTTCGTCGACCCGCAGCACCCCGAGCTGCTGGAGCCGTATGCCGACCGGTACTTCGAGGAGGTCGGGCGGATCTGGAGCGAGTGGACCTCCGACATGGCGCAGAACTTCGCCATCGGCTGCTACCCCGCGCTGCTGATCCGTCCGGAGACCGTGGCCCGCACGCAGGACCACATCAGCGCCAAGCAGCCGCCGCACGCGCTGCGGCGCCTGCTGCTGGAAGGCGCGGACGGCGTCAGCCGCGCGCTGCGCGCCCGGGCGCGGGACGCCTCCGCCTGATCCGCAGCCTGATCTGCGTCCTGATCCGCGGCCGGCCGCACGATCACGACCCCGAGGGCCCCGGCACACCGCCGGGGCCCTCGGGCGTGTCAGGGGACCGCGTGGCATGGAAGACGGCGGGAGCATGAAAGCGCGGCGCAAGCCCGGTGCAAGGCAGCGGCGGTGCCATGGGCGGGCCGGGCCGTTCACAGGGCGAACGGGCCGGGACTACCGTCCGTGCAGGAGGCCTCCATGATCACCATGATCGTCGTCCTCGCCGTCGTGGCCGTCCTCGTCGCGACGCTCGTCTCCGTCTACAACCGCCTCGTACGCACCCGCAACACCGTCGACAACGCCTGGGCGCAGATCGACGTGCAGCTCAAGCGCCGCTACGACCTGATTCCCAACCTCGTGGAGACCGTCAAGGGCTACGCCGCGCACGAGCGGGCCACGCTGGAGGCCGTCGTCGTGGCCCGCGCCCAGGCCATCGGCGCCCGGGGCCCCGAGGAGCAGGCGGCGGCCGAGAACATGCTGTCCGGCGCGCTGAAGAGCCTGTTCGCGGTGGCCGAGGCCTACCCCGACCTCAAGGCGAGCGCCAACTTCGCCGAGCTCCAGGAGGAGCTGGCCGCCACGGAGAACCGGATCGCCTACTCCCGGCAGTACTACAACGACGCCGTCCTGACCTACAACAACGCCATCCAGACGGTGCCCGCCAACATCGTGGCCGGCATGACCGGCTTCACGCCCCGCGAGTACTTCCGGCGCCGGCGAGGAGCGCGGGCCCGTGCAGGTCAGGTTCTGACCATGGGCGCCTGGATTGCCGCCGCGGCGGCGACCGGTCTGTGGCTGCTGCTCCTGCTCGCGCTCGCCGTGGCGACGAGGAACCCGGACGTCGAGCCGGGGCCGGCCACCGGGGAGCTCGCCGGCCAGCCCCCCGCGGTGGTCGACCTGATCACGGGCGACTGGCGGCTGTGCGACGAGGCGCCCTCGGCCACCCTGCTCGACCTGGCCGCCAGGGGCGTCGTGGCCGTCGAGGAGATCGGCCCGGAGCTGTCCCTCGTACGGCTGCGTGGAGAGCCCGGCGACCTGCGGCCGTACGAGCGGCTGGTCTACGACCACGTACGCTCGCTGGCCGTCGACGGCGTGGTGGCGACGGGGGCGCTGGCCGAGGGCTCGCGCGACCTCGGCCGGTGGTGGAAGAGCTTCCGCAAGAAGGTGATCGTCGAGGCGCGGGCGCAGGGCCTGTCCCGGCCGCGCTGGAGCAGGGCCCACGCGCTGCTCCTCGGCGTGGCGGCGGCCGTCCCCGCCGCGGCGATCGGCATCGCGGTCGCGGCCGACGACGCCCGCGCCAACCACGACGGCGGGCCCGGCGCGGCGATCGTCTCCTTCGCCCTGCTCGTGACGCTCATGGGCAGGCTGACGGGGAGCGCGGCACGGCCGAGGGGGCCAGGGCCGCCGCCCACTGGCTCGGCGTCCGCGAGCACCTGCGGGCGACCGGGCGGTTCGCCGAGCAGCCCGCCGCCTCGGTCACGATCTGGGGCCGCCACCTCGCGTACGCCGCCGCGCTCGGGCTCGCGCCGCGGGCCGTCAGGAGCCTTCCTGTCAGCACCCCGGCCGACGACAACCGGGCGTGGTCCGACTACGGCGGGATGTGGCACGTCGTGAACGTCCGCTACCCCTCACGCCTGCTGTGGGGGCGGCCGCCGGGAGCGACGATCCTGCGGGGCCTGGCGGCCGGCTGGTTCACCGGGTTCCCCACCTGGATCATCCTGGTGGTCGCCGCCGCCTTCGGCGTGTGGCCGGACGGGCTGGTCCTGCCCGCCGCCCTCGCCGTGGGCCTGGCGGTCGCCGGCCTGCCGGTCGTCCGCGCGATCTCCGACCTCGGCGGCGCGGCGACCGTGGAGGGCCAGGTCGTCCGGCTGCGCCGTTTCCCGGACGGCGGCAAGGCGAACGACACCTCCAAGTGGACGTACTGGTGCGCGATCGACGAAGGGGGCTCCCGCGAGGTCAGGGCCATGTGCCTGAGCGAGGAGATGTGGCTTCCCCTGCGGGAGGGCGACAGGGTGCGGGCCGTGGCAGGGCGCAGGCTCGGCTGGATCAGGCGGGTCGACGTGATCGAGGGCTCGCGCCTGCGGGACGCCGCCACCTACGACGACACCGGCGAATACGCGGTGGACGCGCCGGAGAACCTCGGCGAGGTGCGCGTCCTGCCCGACCGCCCGCCGGGCGCGTGGGATGGCCCGGCGGACGGCCGTCGCCGCCCTGAGTAGGGTCGTCAGGGTGCACTCAGCCCACGACCTGTTGATCGCCCTGGCCGGGAGGTACTCGTTCGGCGACGTCGGCGCGCTCGCGCCGGCCGTGCTCGGGGAGGGAGAGCGGGCGGCCCTGGTGGCGTCGGTCTGCGAGTTCGGCCAGCGGCTGCTCACCCTCGACGCCGAGGACTTCCATACCGAGATCGACGCCCAGACGGTGCCGGCCGACCTGCGCAGGCGCGCCCGCGCGTGCCACATGCCGCAGACGCCGAGGGAGCAGCCGCGCGGCGCGCTCGACTCGCTGCGGTCGGCGTACGCGCTGCTCCTCGAGGTCGTCGAGGCCCGCTGGCGGCGGCGCGAGCTCAGCTCGATGATCGCGGCGGTGCACATCTGCAGCGAGTACCTCCCGCTGCTCGCCTTCGAGCCCGCGCTCGGCCACGCGGGCGACCCGGCTCGCTGGCCGGAGGGCCTGCGCGCCCCCGGCAGCCGGTTCGGGGTCATGCCCGACCGGGACTGCGACCACACGAGGGCGGAGCGGTCGGCGGCCGAGCGGACGCTGCGGGTGGCCGCGGAGCCGCCCGCGGGGTGGCGGGCCTACTTCGACCGGCAGCACAGCCAGGTGGCGGGGGCCCTCGCCACCTGCGCGGGCCGGTGCCGCACCCCCTGCCCCGCGCTCGACTGGGTGCCGGACCTCGACGACCTGTCCGCCCGCTGCCGGATCGCGCTCGCGTTCGCCGAGACCCCGCTCGTACGGCTGCGCCACGCCGCCCCGGTCGGGCACGGCTTCGGCGTGCCGTCGCCGGAGGAGGTGCTGGAGGCGTGGGAGCGCAGCCGCGCCGCGCTGGCCAAGCACGAGGCGGCCGCCGCGGTCACCGCCGACGACGGCTTCCCGTTGCCGGGACTGCCCGCCCTGTTCTCCGCCGTGGCGGCGGCGCCGGTGCGGCCGGCCACGCTGCTCGCCGACGTCTCGGCGCACGTCGTGGAGCTGCTGGGCTGACGGTCACCACATGGGTGGCCTGCGGTCCCCCCAGAAGCCGCCGACCGACGCCTCCACCTGGGACGACAGCGAGATGAGCGTCCCCTCGTCGCCGTACCTGCCCGCCAGCATGACGCCGATGGGCAGGCCGTCCGGCGTCCAGTAGAGCGGGAGGTTCACGGCGGGCTGGCCGCTCACGTTGTAGATGGCCGCGAAGGGCGCGAAGCGCATCATCCGCTCGAACGTCTCCTCGGGCGACTCGACGTCCTCGAACCAGCCCACCGGCACGGGCGGCTGGGTGACGGTCGGCGAGAGCACCGCGTCGTAGGCGTCGGTCACGAGCAGCGCGAACCGGGTGGCGAGCTGGAGCGTCGACTGCGCCTGGAGGAACTCCGGGGCCGAGACGGCGTGGCCGCGCTCGCGCAGCCACGCGGTGAGCGGGCGCAGCTTCGGCTCCAGTTCCTCCGCCACCGGGTGCATGCAGGAGAAGCTGAACCACATCTTGACGAACTCGGGCACGACGTCGGGGCCGAACGGCGGCGCGATCTCCTCGACCTCGTGGCCGAGCGACTCCAGCACCGCCGAGGCGCTCTCGTACGCCGCGAGCACGTCGGGGTGGACCTCCGCGCCGGGCACGGCGGGCGTGGCGAACCTGGCGATCCGCAGGCGGCCCGGATCCCGCCCGGCGTAGGCCGAGAACGACCGGAGCGCCGGCGCCGGGGCGTGGTAGAGGTCGCCGGGGTTGTTGTGGGCCATCACGTCCAGCAGCGCCGCGGCGTCGGCGACGTTCCTGGCCAGCGGCCCGTTGGTCGACAGCCCCGCGAGGTCGGGCATGATGGGCGCCGCGGAGATGCGGCCGCGGCTGGGCTTGATGCCGTACAGGCCGCAGACGGAGGCGGGGATGCGGATCGAGCCCGCGCCGTCGCTGCCCTGCGCGGCGGGCGCGAGACCGGCCGCGACGGCGGCCCCCGCTCCCCCGCTCGACCCTCCGGCCGAGCGCGTGGTGTCCCACGGCGTGCGGGTGGGCTCGTGCAGGTAGGTCTCCGTGTAGCACGGCATGCCGAACTCGGGGGTGCTGGTCTTGCCCAGCATGATCGTGCCGGCGTCCCGCAGGCGCTCGACCACGCTGTCGTCCGCGGGCGCGACGAATCCCTCGTACGTGGCCGAGCCGAAGTGCACCGGCACGTCCTTGACGAAGTTGAGGTCCTTGATCGGGATCGGCACGCCCAGCAGCGGGGGCAGGTCCTCCGTGTCGCCGGCGGCGAGCCGGGCCTCCTGCTCGCGCGCCTGGGCCAGGGCCCGCTCGGCGGTCACCGTGACGAACGCCCCCAGGCCGGGGTCGAGCCGCTCGATGCGCTCCAGGTAGTGCTCGGTGATCTGGACAGGAGAAAGTTCACCCGTACGTACGGCTGCCGCCTGCTCAAGGGCGGTAAGATCGTGAATGTGCGCCACGCTACCGAACGGTAGGCCTCCGGGCCGCGGATATCTAGAGAAGATACCCGCACTTCCGCGCAACGAATCGGCTCAAGCAGGCCACAAAAGTATGAACCATCCAACACTAGGCAAGCCGCTGACGGCTCAACTACCGTGAGTGATGTGGATACCGGTCTAGCGCCAGAAGACGGTCACGATACGTCACCTATATGGGTGAGTGACCAATCGTCAGAGCAGGCGGAACGCCCTTCGGCGCCACCTGAGGCGCCGGCGTCTCCCACGTACGCTCCGGTCGAGCGCACGTCGCTGAGCAGCCTGTGGCAGGACACGCGATACCGCCACCTGCGCCGCCGGGCCGTGATCGCGGTCGCGGCGGGTGTGGTGTTCGGCGTGCTCTTCGCCAGCTGGCGGCTCGGGCTCACCGCGGCCATCCTCGCGTGCGTCGCCGACGCCGTCTACCGGGCGAGGACGGTCTCCTCCATCCCCGCGTGGCGGCGTGCCTCGGCGGCCGAGCGCCAGACGGAGGCCCAGCTCAAGAAGCTGGAGCGCAACGGCTACAAGACGCTGCACGCCAGGGCCATCCCCGGCAGCGAGGCGCAGATCGACCATCTGGTGGTCGGGCCCACCGGCGTCTACGCGGTGGACTCGGAGAAGTGGGACAAACGGCTGCCCGTACGGGTCCAGTCGCACCGCAAGCTCTTCCACGGCCCGTTCAACCAGAAGCCGCGCCTCGACGAGGCCCGGTGGGAGGCGGCGCAGGCCAGCGACCTGATCAGCAAGGCGCTCGGCCGGGAGATCACCGTGGTGCCGTCCCTGGCCATCTACGGTCCGCCGATCCCGTGGCGCATCCTCAACATCCGTGAGGTGGACGTCTTCTCCGGCGGGCTGGTGCGCAAGTGGATCACCAAGCGGGAGAGGTCGCTCACCACCGCGGAGATCGACGCGATCTACCGGGCCGCCGAACGCGTGCTGCCCTCGCGGTATCCCGAGTAGACACGTTCCGAGTCGTGGACAGCGGGTCTCGGCAGCCGGGCAGTGGTCGTACCATTTGAAGACTCAGTAGTCTCCGGATGGGGGTCCCTCGATGCCCGCTCTCAGGTCCCGCACTGTCACTCACGGCAGGAACATGGCCGGCGCCCGTGCGCTGCTCAGGGCCACGGGCGTAGCGGGCAGCGACCTCGGCAAGCCGATCGTCGCGGTGGCCAACAGCTTCACCCAGTTCGTGCCCGGCCACGTGCACCTGCGCGAGGTCGCCGAGGTGGTGGCCGGCGCGGTCCGCGAGGCGGGGGCCATCCCGCGCGAGTTCAACACGATCGCCGTGGACGACGGCATCGCGATGGGCCACGGCGGCATGCTCTACTCGCTGCCGTCCCGTGAGCTGATCGCCGACGCGGTCGAGTACATGGTCAACGCCCACTGCGCCGACGCGCTGGTCTGCGTGTCCAACTGCGACAAGATCACGCCGGGCATGCTGCTCGCCGCGATGCGGCTGAACATTCCCACGATCTTCGTGTCGGGCGGCCCGATGGAGGCCGGCAAGGTCCCCGGCCGCAAGCTCGACCTGATCGACCCGATGATCGCCTCCGCCGACGAGAGCGTGTCGGACGCCGACCTCCTGGAGATGGAGGAGAACGCCTGCCCGACGTGCGGGTCCTGCAGCGGCATGTTCACGGCCAACTCCATGAACTGTCTCACCGAGGCGATCGGCCTGGCCCTGCCGGGCAACGGCACCACGCTCGCCACCCACACCGCCCGCAAGGCCCTGTTCGAGGACGCGGGACGGCGGATCGTCGACCTCGCCCGGCGCTACTACGAGGAGGACGACGAGTCGGTCCTGCCGAGGAGCATCGCCACCCGCGAGGCGTTCGAGAACGCGATGGCGCTCGACGTCGCCATGGGCGGTTCGACCAACACGATCCTCCACATCCTGGCCGCCGCCCGCGAGGCGGGTGTGGATTTCGGGCTCAAGGAGATCAACGAGCTGTCGCTGCGGGTGCCGTGCCTGTGCAAGGTCGCCCCCGCGACGATGAAGTACCACGTCGAGGACGTGCACCGGGCGGGCGGAATCCCCGGCATCCTCGGCGAGCTGGACCGGGCCGGCCTGCTCCACCGCGACCTGCCGACCGTCCACTCCGCCTCCATCGCGGAGTACATCGCCAAGTGGGACCCCAAGTCGCCCGAGGTCACCGACGAGGCCGTGGAACTGTGGCACGCGGCGCCGGGCAACGTGCGGACCGTCAAGGCGTACTCGCAGGACGCCCGCTGGGAGTCGCTCGACCTCGACCGCGCCGAGGGCTGCATCCGCGACCTCGACCACGCGTACACCAGGGACGGCGGCCTCGCCGTGCTGTACGGCAACCTCGCCCAGGACGGCTGCGTGGTCAAGACGGCCGGCGTGGACGAGTCGATCTGGCGCTTCTCCGGCCCCGCCGTGGTGTTCGAGTCGCAGGAGGACGCCGTCGCGGGCATCCTCGGCGACCGGGTCAAGCCCGGTGACGTGGTCGTCATCCGCTACGAGGGCCCCAAGGGCGGCCCGGGCATGCAGGAGATGCTCTACCCGACGAGCTTCCTCAAGGGCCGGGGCCTGGGCAAGGTGTGCGCGCTGGTCACCGACGGCCGCTTCTCCGGCGGCACGTCCGGCCTGTCCATCGGCCACGCCTCCCCCGAGGCGGCCGAGGGCGGCACGATGGCCCTGGTGGAGGACGGCGACATCATCGACATCGACATCCCGGCCCGCTCGATCGAGCTCAAGGTGGCCGAGGACGTGCTGGCCGCCCGCCGCGAGCGGCTGCTGGCCGACCTCGGCGGTTACCGGCCGCGCGACCGGAACCGCCCGGTGTCGGCCGCCCTGCAGGCGTACGCCGCGCTGACCACCTCGGCCTCGACCGGCGCGTCCCGCGACCTGTCCCAGCTCTCCCGATAGGGCCATGCACCGCGGGGCCGCCTCCCCGGAGGCGGCCCCGCGTTTTCATGCCGTTCAGCTGTACGAGACCGACTGCAGGCTGCAGTTGGTGACCCACGGGCCGGGGTAGACCGGTGCGGTGGTGCAGCCCCAGGTGGCGGTCACGGTAGTGGTTCCCGCGGGGATGCTCACGCCGGCCGTGGAGCCGGTGAGGTCGTACGAATGGCCCTCGCTGCACCTGGCGGAGACGCTGACGGACGTCGTCCCGCTGGGTAGCGTCTGCGCGAACTGCCAGGCGTGCGTGGCCGGGACCGCGACCATGCTGGAGTAGGGTACTGCCCCGCCTCCGCCGTACGGTGAGGCGCCGACGGACGGGGAGATGGGGTACCAGTCCCTGGTGTCCCCGAAACTGTTGTAGTTGAGGCAGTCCACCGTGGCCTGCAGCGTGACGGTGCCGGCCATGGCAGGGCTGGGCGCGAGCGCCAGGCTCAGCACACCGGTCGTGACGAGCGCCGCACCAAGGGCCAGCAGCCGCCGGGCTGATTTCACAGCAAACATGAGTAACGTTCTCCCCTCTGACATCGAGCACAGCGAATTCACCACCTCCCCGGGGCACCGTCAATCACCGGCGATTTCGGCAGGGCCGGAACATCGGGCCGGCAGGCATGCGAAAGCGTGCCCAGCCGAGCGCCCGAAACCCGGCGCCGGCCGATCCCGCGGCCGAAATCCGATATGCAGCGGCGACCAGAGAATTCGTACGGATGATTCGGCGAAATGTTTCGAATATCGGGACCGCCGTGATTTCCGGGCCGAGCCCGGCCGGTGAAAGTTTCAGCGCGTCATCCGTCCGCGGTGCCCGCGAGGCCGTCCGGTGCCGCCCGATCGCCACTATGGCCTCGCCGCCGGTGTGGTCAGGAAAAGATGGCCGGAAGGGTAGGCCATACTGCCTCTTCTTGCGAGCACGCGTTCGGAAAAATGTCAGTCCTCGTCGTTATTGTCGAGGTATGGCCAACGTCATTCGGCACTCGCTGACCGCCGAGGAACTCGCCGCCCTCGCCCTGTCGCTCGCTCACCTCGGTGCCGGCCCACAGTCGGTCACCGCCCGGCGCGGACTGCGCCACGCCTTCGAGCACCTCGATCTGGACGACGACGTCATCGCCACGACCCTGACCACCCTGACCACTCCGCTGCCCACCGACGTCGCCCGGCGGGCGCGGGCGGTGGCCAACGCGATCACCGCGCGCCTGGTGATCCGCATCCAGTATCACGACGCCGCGGGCCGGATGACGGTCCGCGACGTCGAGCCGGTGACCTGCCTGGTCCACGGCGAGTTCTGGTATCTGGTGGGCTGGTGCCGCATGCGCCGGTCGATCAGGGCCTTCCGCTTCGACCGCATCCTGGCGGTCGAGCCGACCGACCTGCCGGCCCGCGCCCACCTGCCGCAGCGCTACCTGCCGTTCCAACGACGTTCGCGCACCAGGCGGCCGTCCGCGGCCTGACTCCGCCGGCCCGCGGGCGTGGGCGCCACGCCCACACCCGCGGGCCGCACGCCTTACAGGCTTACACGGGCCGCGCGGCCGGACACCGCACCGCTCAGCCGCCGCAGCAGCCACCGCCGCAGCAGCCGCCACCCCCCGCCACCCGCAGGACGGGGAGCGGAAGCCCCGGACGCCCTGCCCGTGACGGCCACGGTGGACAGCAGCTTCACGGTGTCGTCATGGCCGGAGGGGCAGACCGCCCGGTCGGCGGCCTCCGCCATGGGACGGTTGAGCTCGAACGTCGATCCGCACGCGCGGCAACGGTAGTCATAGCGAGGCATGCGTCCAGATTACGGCCCGGCGCGGCGACCGCGAGCGCCCCCGGAGAAGCAGCAACTCAGGCGAAGTGGATGGTGGCGTAGTCGGCGATGGGCCGGTAGCCGAGCCGCTGGTAGATGGAGTTCGAGGTGGGGTTGCTCAGATCGGTGAACAGCAGCACCTCGGTGGCGCCGTCGTCGAGCGCCTTCCTGCTGGCCGCGTGGGTGACGGCGCTGCCGTACCCACGTCCGCGCAGGCCGGGCGGGGTGTAGACGGGGCCGATCCGCGACATGCCGGCGATCGGCGCGGAGACACCGGCGACGGACACGGGCCGGTCGTCGTCCTCCCACAGGACGAGTTCCTCGCGGTTGACCCGCGCGGCGACGACCGGGGTGGGATCGGCCGTGCGCTCGACGTGCGCCTCCTGCTGGAACTCCCGGAAGAAGCGCACGGCGGTCGGCAGGTCGTCGGGGCCGGCGACCCGGGGCTTCCCGGGCGCGGAGGGAGCCCGCAGCGCGCCGAGACGGTAGAGGCGCTCGGCCCGGGCGGCGTCTCTCCGGCCGCCACCAGGCGCGGGCGAACGCCTCGGCGACGGCCACCGGACCGCCGACCGCGGGCACGTCGTGGTCCATCTCGATGAGGTCGCGCGCCAGCAGGGGAAGCGCCGTGAGCGGGACGTCGCCCAGCGCGAGCGGGTAGGGCGGTGTCTGGCAGGCCGCCCCCGCCACGGCGTCGCCGTCCTCCAGCCAGGCCAGCAAAGGCTCGGCCGTGAACTGGCCGCCGCGGATCCCGCGCAACACGGTCAGCATGACCGTGTTGCGGACGGGATCGCGCAGCAGCCAGGGCTCGGCCGCCGCGGCGTACTCCTCCACGTCGGCGGTGAACGTCCAGTTCATGACGTCACCGGTCAGGCCGCCGTCTCCGACAGGTAGGGCGCCCACTGCGGATCGCCGTCGAGTTGCGCGCCGATGAGCCGCCAGTGCGCGCCGTGCGGCACCACGGGGGCCACGCGCAGCGCCCACCCGATTTCCTCCAGCAGCCTGTCGGCCTTCCGGTGGTTGCACGGCATGCACGAGGCGACGCAGTTCTCCCAGGTGTGGGGGCCTCCCCGGGATCGCGGGATGACGTGGTCGATGGTCTCGGCCCGCTGGCCGCAGTAGGCGCAGCGGAAGTTGTCCCGGCGCATCAGCGCCGCCCGGGTGAGCGGGATGCGCGTCCGGTAGGGGATGCGGACGTAACGCCGGAGCCGGATCACCGATGGAACGTCGAGCGTGCGGGTGGCCGAGCGCAGAACCGCGCCCCTGCCGTCGCGGTGGACGACGTCCGCCTTCTCTCTCAGCACCAGGATGACGGCCCGGTGCAGGGAGAGCGTGGTCAGCGGTTCGTATGTGGCGTTGAGTAGCAGGACTTGGCGCATCAGCCGGCCTCCACAGCGGTCTCGGCTGTGCGCCTGGGTTGTGGCCCCGTCGGTTGGGACCCGGGTGCTTCCGTCACAGGGACCTCCGCCGGACGGCCCAGCGGATCGTCACCACGGCACCGCCCTTCACCAAAGTGTGGCCTTTTCGGCGGCCCCTTCGCCACCCCATAAAAAGGGTCCGTGAGGTGAACGACTGGAACGCCTGCTGCTTCTATGCCCAGCAGTCCACCCCTTTATTCCCGCCTTGGCCGGGTACGGACGATGTACCGTCGCAGTCGTCCGGCTGATTTAAAGTGCCAGCATGAGCCGAGTGCCGTACCCACCAGCCCGCCGTGACGACATCGTCGACGATCTCCACGGAACGCCCGTCCCCGACCCGTACCGGTGGCTGGAGGATCCGGACGATCCGGCGACGAAGGAGTGGCTGGACGCGCAGGAGACCCTGTTCCGGTCCGCCGAACTCGAAGGGCGCGACCACTTCCGCGAGCGCATCGCCGAACTGCTGCGTTCCGGGTCGGTGGGGACGCCGTCCTGGCGCGGCGAGCGCCGCTTCTTCACCCGCCGGGCCCCCGACCAGGAGCACCCGGTGCTGTACGTCGCGGACGGGAACGGCGAGCGTGTGCTGCTCGACCCCACCGCCCTCGACCCCTCGGGCCTGACCACGCTCGACTCCTACCAGCCGGACAAGGAGGGCAACCGGCTGGCGTACCAGATCTCGGTCGGCGGTGACGAGGAGTCGCGTCTGTACGTCGTCGACGTGACGACCGGAGAGGTCGTCGAGGGGCCGATCGACCGCTGCCGCTACTCCCCCGTGGCCTGGCTGCCCGGCGGGGAGGCGTTCTACTACGTGCGCAGGCTGGCGCCCTCGCTGGTCCCGGCCGGTGAGGAGCAGTACCACCGCCGCGTCTACCTGCACCGCGTCGGCACCTCCCCCGACGACGACGTGCTGATCTTCGGCGAGGGCCTGGAGAAGACCAACTACTACGGAGTCTCGGTCTCCCTCGACGGCAGATGGCTGTCGATCTCCGCATCACGGGGGACGGCCCCGCGCAACGACCTGTGGGTGGCCGACCTGATCGCCTCGTCGCCCCAGGCACCGGAACTGGTCGTGGTGCAGCAGGACGTCGACGCCCAGACCGGGCTCCACTTCGGCCGCGACGGGCGACTCTACGTCTTCACCGACCTCGACGCCTCACGCGGGCGGGTCTGCGTCACCTCCCCGGAGACACCGGGCCCCGAGCACTGGCGCGACCTGATCCCCGAGGACGCCGAGGCGGTGCTGTCCGACTTCGCGATCCTCGACGGCATGGCCGAGCCGGTCCTGCTCGTGGGCTGGACCCGGCACGCGATCGGCGAGATCTCCGTCCACGCCCTGGAGAGCGGCGAGCGGATCGGCGAGGTCCCGCTGCCGGGGCTCGGCTCGATCGGCGGGATCTCCGAGCGTCCTGAGGGCGGGCACGAGGCCTGGTTCAGCTACACCGACGGCATCACCCCGACCGCGGTCTACCACTACGACGCGCTCACCGGCGAGACCTCCCTCTGGGAGGCGCCTCCCGGCGCGGTGGAGGTGCCCGAGGCGACGACCGAGCAGGTCGTCTACCGGTCCAAGGACGGCACCGAGGTGCGCATGCTGATCACCTCACGCCCCGGCTCCGGGCCCCGTCCCACCATCCTGTACGGCTACGGCGGCTTCGGGGTCCCGCTGAACCCGGGGTTCTCCGCCACGACGCTGGCCTGGGTCGAGGCGGGCGGCGTCTACGTGGTCGCCCAGCTTCGCGGCGGCGGCGAGGAGGGCGAGCAGTGGCACCGGGACGGCATGCTCGGCAAGAAGCAGAACGTCTTCGACGACCTGCACGCGGCGGCCGAGCATCTCATCGCCACCGGCGTCACCAGCCCGGACCGGCTCGCCATCTCCGGCGGCTCCAACGGCGGCCTGCTCGTCGGCGCGGCGCTCACCCAGCGCCCCGACCTGTACGCGGCCGTCGTCTGCCTGGCCCCGCTGCTCGACATGGTTCGCTATGAGAAGTTCGGTCTCGGGGCGACCTGGAACGTCGAGTACGGCTCGGCCGACGTGCCGGAGGAGTTCGCCTGGCTGTGGAGCTACTCGCCGTACCACCACGTGCGCGAGGGGGTGTCGTACCCGGCCACGCTGTTCGCCGTGTTCGCCTCCGACACCCGCGTCCATCCCCTGCACGCGTGGAAGATGGCGGCGGCCCTGCAGCACGCCCAGGCGGGCGACCGCCCGATCCTGCTGCGCAACGAGACCGAGGTGGGGCACGGCGCCCGGGCGGTGAGCCGATCGGTCGAGCTCTCGGCCGACCAGCTCGCGTTCATGGCCCGGCACACCGGCCTGAAGGTCGGCTGAGGCGCAGAGGTCAGCGCGGGAAGATGACGGTCTTGTGGCCGTCCAGCAGCACGCGGTGCTCTGCGTGCCAGCGGACGGCCCGGGCCAGCGCCTGGCATTCGAGGTCACGGCCGATCGCGGCGAGGTCCTCGGGCGAGTGGGTGTGGTTCACCCGCGCGACCTCCTGCTCGATGATCGGCCCCTCGTCGAGGTCGGGCGTCACGTAGTGGGCCGTGGCGCCGATCAGCTTCACGCCCCGGGAGTACGCCTGGTGGTACGGCTTGGCGCCCTTGAACGACGGCAGGAACGAGTGGTGGATGTTGATCATCCGCCCGGCGAGCTTGGCGCACATCTCCTGTGAGAGCACCTGCATGTAGCGGGCGAGCACGACCAGGTCGGCCTGGTAGTGGTCGACCAGCGTGAGGATCTCCGCCTCCTGCCGCGGCTTGGTCTCCGCGGTGACCGGCAGGTGGTGGTAGTCCACGCCGTACGACTGGGTGAGGGGGCGCAGGTCGGGGTGGTTGGACGCGACGCCCACGATCTCGATGGGCAGCAGGCCCGAGCGCACCCGGTAGAGCAGGTCGTTGAGGCAGTGGTCGAACCGGCTGACGAGCACCAGCGCCCGCGTCCGCACCGCGAGGTCGAAGAGCTGGAACTCCATGGCGAACTCCGGCGCGAGCGAGGCGAACGCGGCCCGCAGTTCGTCGGCGGTGCACCCGCTGGAGAACTGCACGCGCATGAAGAACCGCTCCTCGACCGGGTCACCGAACTGCTGGCTCTCGATGATGTTGCAGCCCTTCCCGGCCAGCAGCCCGGAGACGGCCGCGACCACTCCGGGCCGGTCCGGACAGGACAGGGTCAGCACATATTCAGCGCTCATGCTCAGATCCTCGACGGGTGACGGTGTCGGCTTCAAGGGTAGGGCCAGCCGATCGGAGGGTGGCGGGCAGGTGGAGGCGATCATGGCGGGCGGCCGCCGCCCGCCATGATCGTCCCCGCCTCAGCCCTCCTTCTCGTGCCGCTCCAGCGCCGCGCGTACGTCGGGGTCGCCGGGAGCAAGGGCCAGCGCCCGGCGCAGGTCGAGCAGCGCCTCCCGGCCCCGGCCGAGCGCGTCGAGCGCGGTGGCCCGGTTGAAGTACAGGGCCGCGTCCTCGCCCAGGTCGATCGCCCGGGTCAGGTCGTCGACGGCGCCTTGTGCGTCACCGGTCTCGAACCGCAGGGTCGCGCGGTTCGCCCAGGCCGACGCCAGGCGGGCGTCGGCGGCCAGCGCCGCGTCGAAGGCCAGGGCGGCCTCCGCGTAGCGGCCGGCCTCGGTCTCCAGTTGGCCGAGCACGCCGTGCAGGTGCGCGTTGCCGGGGTCCAGCGCGAGCCCCGCCTCGACGTCGCGCCTGGCGGCCTCGTGCTCGCCGAGCATCTCCAGCACGCCGGCCCGGTTGACGTACGCGTCGAGGTAGCCGGGGTCGAGGTCGAGCACGTGGTCGAGGTCGGCCCGGGCGCCGTCCAGGTCCCCGGCGGCCAGGCGCAGCTCCGCCCGGTTGTAGTACGCCTCCGGCAACGGCGGGCTCACCCGCATCGCCGTCTCGTAGTCGGCCAGCGCTTCGTCCGTACGTCCCAGCTCGAACAGCAGGTTGCCCCGGTCGAGATAGTGGTCGGGGAAGCCCGGGTCGATCGCGACGGCCCGGTCGAAGTCGGCCAGCGCCTCCTCCTTGCGGCCCATCCGCGCGAGGAGCTGCGCCCGGTTGGCGAACAGCACCATCCGGTGCACGGGGTGGGCGTCCGGCGGAAGGTCGCGCTCGGCCAGGCCGATGGCCGACCGCACCAGGCCGAGCGCCTCGTCGACCCGCCCCTCCCGCAGCTCGATCAGCGCGCGGCCGTTCTGGTCGAACCCGAGCTTGAAGGCTCGCGTCCGCTGGTCGGGCAGCAGCGTGGAGATCGCTATCGCCTCGTTGATCCAGCCTCTGGCCCTGGCCAGGTCGCGCCGCGCCGGATCACGGTCACGCGCGTCGAGCATCGCCGTGCCGTACGCGGCGGCGGCGTGCACGGCCGGATCGACGCTGACCCGCCGGGCCTGGTCGTACAGCTCCTGCGCGTGCTCCCGCCGGCCCAGCCCCGCCAGCGCGGTCGCCGTGCGGTGGGTGAAGCGCCACCACAGGTCGGAACCCGGCTCCACCAGCCGCAGGCCGCGCGAGCCCAGCTCCACGACCGCGTGCAGGAAGCCCTCGGTGACGCAGTGGTCCACTGCCGCCCACAGGGCCTGCGCCGCCGCGTCCAGGTCGCCGCCGTGCTCCAGGTGGTAGGGCACCGCGCCCAGGGCGTGCTCCGCCGCCGCGGCGTGGCGCCTCAGCTCGGCGGCGCGCCGGTCGTGCCGGCGCGCCCGCTCCTCCGGCGGCAGCGACAGGTACGCCCGGTAGGCCCGGGGGTCGTCGGAGGTGCAGTCGGAGGCGACGTAGTCGTCGGGCGGCCCGCCCTGAGCCCGCGCCTCCACCAGCCGCGCGCCCTCCCACGAGCCCTCCCATCGGGGCTCCGCCGAGCCCACGGCCAGCGTCAGATCCGGCACCCGGCGCGCCAGGACGCGCAGCAGTTCGCGGTCGGCCGGATCCGCCTCATGCAGGTTGTCCACCAGCAGCGTCCGCGGCCCTTCGAGGCAGTCGCAGACGAACTCGGCGATCCCGTTGGCGATCCGCAGCGTGCGTCGCGGCGCGGGCACGAGAATCCGCTCGTCCTCCGTCAGGCGGGCCTCGATGGTCTCCCGCCGCGCCGGCACCCGAGGGCGCAGGCTGGGAGCGACGGCGCGGATCTCGATGTCGTGTTCCGCCACCAGGCCCGGGGAACGCTCCAAGGCGACCGGGACGAGGGCGCGCAGGATCGCGCCACCGACCGTGTACGGACCGCGTAGCCTGCGGTGCCCGTTGACGATGGGCGCCATGGGAGGCGGAACCTCCGGAGCAAGTGCTCGGAGGGCCGCTACGCGGTCCCGGGAGAGGTCTCCCCGGACCCAGATGTGGCTCGGGTGGTCCCTCACCCCTTGTGGATGACGCTCGATGTGCCGCTCAGCTTGGTCGTCCCCGGCTTACGGATAATGATCTTCTTCATCATGCCTCTTTCCCCACTCTTGCGGACAAGGCACAAGTATTCGCAGGGATCAGCTATCCGCCAAGGGATGGAAGCATTATCTATCGGGAGAAAAGTGGAGAGACTACGGCATTTAGCTGCTTCTCGATATAAATCACCACGTTGTCGCCGCGTACCTCGCGCCGCAGCTCCCGCCACCCGGATTTGCGGTAGAGCTCCAGCGCGGCGACCTGACGCAGGGTGGTGTCTCCGCGCAACGTCCTGTAGCCGAGCCGGCGCGCCCGATCCTCGAGCTCCTGCGTGATCTGCGCGCCGTAGCCGCGCCGCTGGTGATCGGGGTGGACCCGGAGCCGGCACATCTCGGCCGTGTCGGCGTCGATGCGCCGCAGGCCACCCATCGCGACGAGCCCCGCCCCCGGCACCTCCCCGACCAGGAAGTCACCTCCGGCAGCCAGGTAGACCTCGGTGATCCGGGGGAAGTCGTCGTCGTAGTAGACGCCGTCGCCCGGCACGACGCCCACCTGGGCCAGGCCGATCTGGTGGAGGGACCACACCGCGTCGAGGTCGGACCAGCGGTACCGCCGGATCCTCAGTGGCGCGGTCCCGCTCTCCCCGCCTCTCACGGGATCTCCCGGCTCGAGATCTCCCGCCAGCGCGTCTCCTGCCACACGTCCTCCTCGCTACCCACGTCACCCGGCGTCCCGGAGCAGTTCCGGCGGGATCGTGACCCGGCTCTGCTTGATCACCTCACAGAAGGCCTGCAGCGGGGCCGAGTCGCCGTACTTGGCCCTGATCGCCTTCGCCAGGTCGTACGCCGGTTTGAGCAGCAGGTCGGTCCGGTAGTCCTTGTCGACCAGCTCGATGGCCTCCTGGCCGAGCTTGAGCGCGGCCTCGACGTCGCCGTCGATGAGCCGGCACATCGCCCGGTCGAACCGGATCAGAGTCTGGTCGAGCAGGTCCTCGTCCGTGTACTTGTCGAGCGCCTGCTGCAGGATCACGTCGGCCTCCACGGTCTGCCCCAGCTTCACCAGGACGTCGCCCTGGTAGAAGTAGAGCTGCCGCTCGGTGTAGCCGAACGCCGGGTCTTCCCTGTCGCTGTCGTTCATCTGCTGGAAGGCCGCCCTGGCGCGGTGCAGGGCCCGCTTGGCCTGTTCGACCACCTCGTGCCGCGAGCCGTTGACACCGGCGATCTTCGCCAGCGCCCTCGCCTCGACGACGGGGGCCATGGTCCGCGCGGCGCAGGGGGTGTGGCCGGCCAGGTCGCGGCTCTTCTTCGCCAGCGTGAGGGCCTCACGCGGGTCGCCGTAGTAGAGCGGGACCAGCGCCTCACGGGCGGTGACCCAGGCACGCAGGGCCCGGTCGCCGGTCTCGTCCGCCGCCATCCGTCCGGTGCGGAAGAACGAGCGGGCCATCCGCTGGTCCCCGAGGTCGATCATGATCATCCCCGAGAGCCCGGCGAGCTGGGCGGCCATCCGGCACAGCCGCTCCTGCACGTCGACGGGCTGCCGGCGGTCCAGTGCCTTGCGTACGGCGGTGAACTCCAGCATGACGTCGCAGAGCAGCCGTACGGGCGGGGTGTTCATGTACTGCCGCCCGAAACCGGACGTGGCCTGCTCCCACTGGTCGAGCATCGCCGGCGAGACGGTGGCCGTGACCATGGTCTCGTCCATCCGCCGGCGAAGGTTCTCCACCGCGCCGAGCACCTCTTCGTTGAGCTCCTTGAGCCCAGCCGCCCCGACGGTGCCGCCGGCGAGGAGCCTCAACAGCGTCCTCCGTAGCACGTTCTCGTCCTCCTCGCCCCCGTCCACAGGAGGGGTGCCGGCGCCCGACGGGGCCGGCGCACCCCACGGAGCGGGTGAAGTGATAGGTCTGTCCTGTTCCTGGTCGCCGCCACCTGATTCGGCCAGGTGTCCGTGGCCGCAGATGCACGGGCTTTCGAACCCGAGGGCCAGCGGTTCCACCCGGTAGACCGAGCACAGGTAGTGGAGATACTCCGGGCCGGGCCGCTTCATGCCCGACTCGTACGCGGACAGTAGCGTCTCGCCGATGCCGGGGACGGCTTTTCCGTCTCTCTCGAAGAGAGCGCGCACCTGCTCGATCACATCGGCGAGCGCCACGCCGTGCGAAAGGCGATGTGCCTTGATCCGAGTCGTGCCGAACTGCGGTCCGCAGTCGTTGTGGATCTCCTCGGCGATCTCGGCCAGGCTCCGCCCGGCGGCCAGGCCCCGCGCCCGGATGCGGCGCGCGATCTCTGTCTCCCTGTGTTGCCGACCGGACATTCCGGCCCCTCTCTCGTGGCCGGCCGCACTCGCAGCCCGTGGTCTCGAGCGTCCTCGCTTCGTGACGGAGAGTGACTTACTCGTCGCGCTCCGACCACACCATAATGATGGACCATAGTTGGCGCGGCCAAGCCCCCAACTTGGACGTGCCGACTAAGGATCGTCTCCCGATGGGGGTTTTCTTTCAACCAACATGGGTTTTCCTTCACCGCGGCCGCTTCTCGCCCTCGTTGACCCGAGCAGTTCCGTGAGCCATCTTTGGCGCACCAGAGTGAACAGACGGGAACGCAAAGTACACATTTCGCCCGCGAACGGAAATTAAGGAGGACCTACGGTGGGGGAGGACGATTTCCGGCGCCTGGAACATCTGGTGGCCGAACTCGACGCGCGGGGCTTACTCGCGCGAGTCGTGCGCACCCCGTCGGGCCGCGCCTACGTACGCGTGATCAATCCCGACGCGACGAGCCTCACGGAGAACGTCGTCTGCCAGGCGGCCGACTACTGGTGGTCCTGGGGTGAACGGATGCACCGGGCGGACGACCCCGCCGGAGCGGCCACGAAGGTGGCCCGCGTACTTGCCGCGGTGAGCGAGTAGGGGAAGGCGGCGGCTCCGCGGTGAAAGCGACAGTGATGAAAGCGCAGTCGCCGTGGGCCGCCGCATCCACCGCGGCCTCAGGGGGCGGGCGGGACGCCCGGTGCGGAGCATGGCCGTCGTGCCGCCCCGGCGCGACGGCCACGCTGCGGCGTCCCGCCCGCCCGACCCCGTCCGCATCTCGCGGCCGACCGGTTC
>NZ_MWJN01000064.1:0-52684 GCF_002027145.1 Microbispora sp. GKU 823
TACTTCTATTCGTTCTGGACCGACAGCCAGGGCACGGTCTCCATGGAGTTGGGGTCCGGCGGGAACTACAGCACCTCATGGCGCAACACCGGCAACTTCGTCGCCGGTAAGGGCTGGAGCACCGGCGGGCGCAGAACCGTGACCTACTCGGGCAGCTTCAATCCGTCCGGCAACGCGTACCTGTCGCTGTACGGGTGGACGCGGAACCCGCTGGTGGAGTACTACATCGTCGACAACTGGGGCACCTACCGGCCGACGGGCACGTACAAGGGCACCGTCACCTCCGACGGCGGCACCTACGACATCTACGAGACGACGCGCTACAACGCGCCCTCGATCGACGGCAACCAGACGTTCAACCAGTACTGGAGTGTCCGGCAGCAGAAGAGGACCGGCGGCACCATCACCACCGGCAACCACTTCGACGCCTGGGCCCGTTACGGCATGAACCTGGGCAGCCACGACTACCAGATCCTCGCGACCGAGGGATACCAGAGCAGCGGAAACTCCAACATCACGGTCGGCGGCTCCTCCGGCGGCGACGGCTCCACGCCGCCCCCGAGCGGCGGCGGTGGCCAGATCAAGAGCGTCGCCTCCGGCCGCTGCCTGGACGTGCCGAACGCCAGTACCACCGACGGCACCCAGGTGCAGCTGTGGGACTGCAACGGCCAGAGCAACCAGCAGTGGAGTTACACCTCCGCCCAGGAGCTGCGGGTCTACGGCAACAAGTGCCTGGACGCCGCGGGCACCGGCAACGGCGCCAAGGTCCAGATCTACAGCTGCTGGGGTGGCGACAACCAGAAGTGGCGCCTCAACTCGGACGGGACCATCGTCGGCGTACAGTCGAACCTGTGCCTGGACGCCGTCGGCGCGGGCACGAGCAACGGCACCCAGATCCAGCTCTACTCCTGCTGGGGTGGCAACAACCAGAAGTGGACGCGGAGCTGACGCCCGGGGCCGCGACCCCCGCCTGCTGATCCTTTCCTTTCGGTGAGGAAGCTCCGGTGCGGCGGCGTCCGCCGCACCGGAGCGTTCCCTGACGGGCCACCCCGTGCCGATCCCGGTGAAAGGCTCTGGGAACCGCCCGCGCGGGTAGCGGGGCCTTCCCCAGCCGGGCCGGCTCATACCACGATGGGCCGCAGCAGTTGCCGATGAGAAACACTCGTCGACTCGTGAAGGCACACACTGATGCGACTTGTTCGTGGTTACCTCCCCGATCACACCGGCGCTTCACGGTCCGCGCGCTGGGCCGTCCGCGACGAGGAGGGCGACCGCCTGCTACCCGAGGACTTCTCGCTCGGGGAGGCGCTGTCGTCCGGCCTCGGCCACTTCCGCCGGTCCCTCGCGGCGGCGGCCGGTGAGGCCGTGACGCTGGCCTCGCTCGCGGCCCCCGTGGACCGCTGGACGGAGGTCTGGGCCGCCGGGGTCACCTACCGCAGATCTCGGGAGGCGCGCAGAGAGGAGAGCCGCGCCCCCGACGTCTACGAGATGGTGTACGACGCTCCCCGCCCCGAACTGTTCTTCAAGTCCCTCGGCTGGCGGGTGCGCGGGCACGGGCAGGCGATCGCCGTACGGCCCGACTCGTCCTGGAACGTCCCGGAGCCGGAGCTGGCCGTGGTCGTCTGCGCCAACGGGGAGATCGCCGGGTACACCATCTGCGACGACGTGAGCTCCCGTTCCATCGAGGGCGAGAACCCGCTGTACCTCCCGCAGGCGAAGGTCTACCTCGGCGGCACCGCCCTGGGGCCGGGCATCCGCCCCGCCTGGGAGGTCCCGGACCCCTACGCCCTCGGCATCCGTCTCGGTATCTCGCGCGGCTCCCGGGAGGTCTGGGCGGGCTCGGCGAGCACCGGCCTGCTCCACCGGTGCATCGACGACCTGGTGGAGCATCTCCTGCGCGCCGACCGCTATCCGTACGGGGTGGTCCTGGCCACCGGCACCTGTCTCGTGCCCGAGTCGGACTTCACACTGACGCCGGGCGACGAGGTGCGCATCGAGATCGACGGCCTGGGCCGTCTGGTCACCCCCGTGGGCACGGTCGCGGACGTGGACGTGTGACGGGCCTCCCGGGGCTGCCGGCGGCCCCGCGCGGGATCACGGTCGCCTGAGGGGAGGCGCTCACGTCGCGTCGCTCGCCTGCTCGCCGGGCGAGGCGGCCGGTGCGCCGTGCGCCGCTCGGGCGGCGACGATGGCGTCCGCATGGTCGCGTATCCAGGCCGTCAGACCTCGCAGTGGTTCGCTGATGCCCGCGCCGAGCGGCGTCAGCCGGTAACTCACCTGGGGTGGAGCGGAGGGCACGACGGTGCGGTGCACCAGGCCGTCCTGGGCGAGCGTGCGCAACGTCTGCGAGAGCATCTTCTCGCTGATCCCCTCGATCTTCTCGCGCAGCTCGAAGAACCGGAGCGGTCCGCCGGACAGCGCGCTCAGCACCAGCACGCCCCAGCGGCTCGTGACATGCTCCAGCACCATGCGGGCGGCGCAGCCGCTGTGAAACTCGTCACTCAATGGCTCCGCCTCCGCCCTGCGGCCTGGACTCCGACTTCGAGGTCATGAACTTACCTCAAGGTACGTCCTTACTGAAAGAAAGCCAGTCTCCTAACGTGACTCCTCGGGTCGAGGGGAGCGGGAAATGGAGAAGGTCGCACTCGTGACAGGTGCCGGTCGGGGGATCGGCGCCGCGGCAGCCCGGGAACTGGCGGCACGCGGATATCACGTGATCCTGAACTACCGTCGCGACGAGGCGGCGGTCAAAGCCGTGGCCGGCGCGATCGAAGAGGCCGGGGGAACCGCCGAGCCCGTCCGTGCCGATGTGACCGAGCCGCGGCAGGCGGAGGACTTGATCGCCGCCTGCCGTCGCCTCGACGTCCTGGTGTGCAACGCGAACATCCAACCGCCGTTCGCTCCGCTGGCCGAGATGACCTGGGAAGACTTCGCCGGGAAGGTCACCGGTGAACTCGCCGCCGTCTTCCACGTCAGCAAGCTCGCTCTCGCACTGATGCGAGAGCGGCGACGGGGCCGGATCGTGTACGTCTCCAGCGTCGCCGCCGGCCTCGTCCGGCCGGGAGGCGTCGCGCACACGTCGGCGAAGGCGGCGCTCGAGGCCTTCGCCCAGCAGGTGGCCGGGGAAGCCGGGCCGTACGGGATCACCGTCAACATCGTGGCCCCCGGCGCGGTCCGCACCGACGCCTCGGCAGGGCTTCGCACCCCTGAAGTCGAGGCCGCACTGGGCAGACGTTCGGTCCTGGGGCGGATGCTGGAGCCCGAGGACGTGGCCGCGGTGATCGCCGCCGTCGCGGACGGGGGCTTCCACGCCGTCACCGGGGCCCGCGTCATCGTGGACGCGGGACACGGCATTCTCATCGACCGATGAGGCCCTCAGCCGGGCGATCACCGGGGATCGCCGGCTCACGCCCTCACTGGCCGGTGGCGCCGTCGATCCGCTCGCGGAGCAGGTCGGCATGCCCGTTGTGGCGCGCGTACTCGGCGATCATGCCCACGAGGATGCGGCGCAGTGACACCGGCTGCCCGGTGGCGCGGTGGACGCCGGTCTCGTCCAGTGAGCGGGCGGCGGCCACGATCTCGCGGGAGCGCTCGCACTCCGCCCGCCACACGGCGAACGCCTCCTCGACGTCCCCGTCCAGATCCTCGAAGTCCTGGTCGGGGTCGTCGTCGGAGTAGTAGAGGAGCGGGACGTCCTCACCGGCGAACTGGATGCGGAACCACCACCGCTCCACGGCTGCGAGGTGCCGGAGGATCCCGTGGAGACTGAGCCCTGACGGCGGCACCCCCTTGTCCGACAGCCGTTCCTTCGGCACACCCGAGCACTTCAGCGCGAACGTCTCGCGGTGCCAGTCGAGGAAGGCCGTGAGGATCCCCCGCTCGTCGCCGACGAGGGGCAGGGCGGACCGGGAATCCTCGTCCCACGTCTTCGAGTAGTTCGCCTCGGGAATCTCGCTCATGGGCCCGATCCTGCCAGACGGCACCGACACCTTCCGGCCGCCGCGACTCCCGGCCGGTGCGGCGGCGTCCGCGGCCGGGCCCGGTTTTGTCGGAGCGCGTGGCTACTGTGCGGCGCGTGAAGGAAAGGTGGGGCGGGGCCGCGACCCGGAACACGGGCGACGCCGAGGCAGACCGCGCCCGAGCCGGCGCCGAGGGCGGTGGCCGGGCGGCGGCCAGGCGCACCCAGGCAGAGCAGCGGGAGAGCAGGGTCGCCGCGGGCCTGTCGGAGCTGGAGCGGTGGCTGGCCGACCAGATCGGGCAGGGGATCGCGCAGGCGCGCCAGACGGGGCCGGCCGACTGGGACGACCTCGCCAGGCGGCTGGTCGACGCGCAGGCCCCGGGTGTGGCGGGGACGGTCACGCGGCTCTCGCGCGTGCTCGCCGCCGAGGACTGGCCGGGCCTTCTGCTCGCGGAGTACGCGCTGCTTCATCTGCTCGCGGTCGCCCATCGCCGCGCCGCCGCGCTGCCCGAGCCGTTGCGGCAGACCGTGCGGGCGCGGGTCGGCTTCCCCGTCACCAGGGAGTCCGTCCTGGCCACCCCGGCGGTGCCGGACCACTGGGATGTCGTCGGCTGCCGGGACGAGGAGCAGGACCGGCTGGTCGCCCGGCGCGTGTGGCTGGCGGGCCGCACGACGGGCCGCCTGGCGATGGTGCTGTCGTTCTCGCCGGTCGGGCAGCCGCTCGAGTCGTTTCCGCCGCCGGGCACGACGATCGACGCCGACCTGGCCTTCTACCCGGGGGCGTCGCCGCTGCGCGCCCTGGTGGCAGAGCGGCGGAGCCTCGTCGACGCGGGCCCGCCCCCGGGGACGAAGGTCTCCCAGGTGCCCGCGCTGATCGCGGAGGTGCTCGCGGCCGATCCCTGGACCGACTCCTGGCCGCTGGTGCTCGACGGGGCCGTCCCCTGCCCGGACGGCCTCGCGGACGACGAGGGGAACGCGCTGCCGCTGCATCCGTCCGCGGGCGTCCCGTGGCGGCTGCTGGCCGTCTCAGGCGGGCGGCCGGTGACGGTCGCCGCCGAGTGGACGCCGCGCGGGCTGCTCCCGCTGACGGCCTGGGACGAGGAGGGCGGGGTGGTGCGGTTATGACCCGGGCCGTTCCCGGCGGGTGGGAGGCCGGGCGGGTCACGTGGGAGGAACTGGTGTCCACCGCGCTGGTGGGCGCAGACCGCCGCGCCGTCCCGCCGGAGAGCCTGCTGGAGCGGGCGGCCGAGCAGGTGGTCCGGATGCGCGCGGGCGGCGGCCGGGCAGGGGCGGCCGCCGCCCCCGGCGGCGGCCGAGACGCTGCCGCTCGTGCCCCGCGCCGCCGCGGACCGGCTGGCCCGGATGCTCGCCGGTGAGCAGGGCAGGCTGCTGACCGAGTGGCTGGAGACGGCCGCCGCGCGGCGGGTGCGGGTTCCGGCCGAGATGATCCCCGGGCTGCTCGACCTCGGGGCGCGGGACCGGTCGATCCGTGCGTACCTGGGAGCGGTCACCGGGGCCCGGGGTCGCTGGCTCGCGGGTCTCAACTCCGCCTGGACGTACCTGCTGGCGGAGCCGGCGCACGTGCCGCCCGACGAGGTGTGGGAGCTCGGCACGAGCGGTGACAGGCGCGCCTTCCTGACCGCGTTGCGGCGCCGCGATCCGGCTGCCGCGCGGGAACTGCTGGAACGCGGCTGGAGCGCGGAGACGCCGGAGGACCGGGCCGTCTTCGTGACGATCCTCGCCGACGGCCTCGGCATGGCCGACGAGCCGTTCCTGGAGGCGGTGCTCGACGACCGGCGCCGCGAGGTGCGGCAGGCCGCCGCCGACCTCCTCACCCGCCTGCCGCGGTCGCGGCTGGCCCTCCGCATGACCGCACGGGCGCGCCGGTTCGTGACCGGGAACGGCTCCGGGCTGCGGGCGGAGCCGCCACCGGCCTGCGACGGCGCGATGGAACGCGACGGGGTCAGGGCACGGCCACCCGCCGGCATGGAGACGCGGGGCTGGTGGCTGCAGCAGGTGGTGGCGCACACGCCGCTGTCGTTCTGGCCGGGTCACCTCGGCATGTCGCCGGGCGAGATCGCGGCGGCCCGGATCGGCGACTGGGAGCGGGAGGTCCGCATGGGCTGGACCCGGGCCGCCATCCTGCAGCGGGACGCGACGTGGGCGCGCGCCCTGTTCGAGGCCGAGCCGCTGACCGACCTGCTGGCCGTGCTCCCGCCCGAGGAGCGGTCCCACCGGGCGGCCGAGCTGGTGGCGGGCCACCCGGTGGACGGCCAGATGGTCATGATGCTGGGGGGCGTGCCGCGGCCGTGGGGGCACCGGCTGGCCAGGGCCGTGCTCAAGAAGATCGTCGAGACCACGCGGACGCAGCCGTGGAACGCCGGCGAGCTGATCCGGCTGGCGGGGGAGCGGTTCGACCCCGCGATGCACGAGCACGCGGGGGAGGTCCCCGAACTGGCCGCGACCCTGCGATTCCGCTTCGACATGCTCAAGGAGCTTGCATGACCAGCGTTCTGCGCCCGCACGCGGAGGACCAGTTCGCCGACGAGCTGGCGATCCTCGCGAAGACCGACGACCGGCCGCGCCCGCCCGGCTGGCGGCTGTCGCCCTGGGCGGTCACGACCTACGTTCTGGGGGACGGCGGCCAGATCACGCCGAAGTACATCGGCCCGCGCAGGATCGTCGAGGTCGCGGTGGCGACGCTCGCCACCGACAGGGCGCTGTTGCTGCTCGGCGTGCCCGGCACGGCCAAGACCTGGCTGTCCGAGCACCTCGCCGCGGCGATCAGCGGCGACTCGACTCTGCTCGTGCAGGGCACGGCCGGCACGGCGGAGGAGGCCGTCCGCTACGGGTGGAACTACGCGCGGCTGCTGTCGGAGGGCCCTTCCCGCCGGGCGCTGACGCCGAGCCCGGTCATGCGCGCGATGGCGGAGGGACGGCTGGCCCGGGTCGAGGAGCTCACCCGCATGCCGTCCGACGTCCAGGACGCCCTGATCATGGTGCTGTCGGAGAAGACGCTGCCGATCCCGGAGCTCGGGGAGGAGGTGCAGGCGGCCAAGGGCTTCAACGTCATCGCCACCGCCAACGACCGCGACCGCGGGGTCAACGACCTGTCGAGCGCGCTGCGCAGGCGGTTCAACACCGTCGTGCTGCCGGTCCCCGCCACCACGGAGGAGGAGGTCGACATCGTGGCCCGGCGCGTGGCACAGCTCGGCCGCTCCCTGGAACTGCCCGAGACCGTGACCGGGCTGGAGGAGATCCGCCGCGTGGTGACGGTCTTCCGGGAACTGCGCGCGGGCGTGACCTCCGACGGGCGGACCAAGGTCAAGTCGCCCAGCGGCACGCTCAGCACGGCGGAGGCCATCTCGGTCGTCACCAGCGGGATCGTGCTCGCCGCCCACTTCGGGGACGGCGTGCTGCGCCCGGCCGACGTCGCGGGCGGCATCGTGGGGGCGGTGGTCCAGGATCCGGTGTCCGACCGCGTGGTCTGGCAGGAGTACCTGGAGACGGTCGTCCGCGACCGCGACGACTGGCGCGACTTCTACCGGGCCTGCCGCGATGCCGGCTGAGATCGCCGCCGACGCCTCGCCCGGCCCGGGGGTGCCGGAGGTCCCCATGCCGGAGGTGCGGGTGCTGGGGGTGCGGCACCACGGGCCGGGATCGGCCAGGGCCGTGCGTGACGAGCTGAACCGGATCCGGCCCGACCTGGTGCTCGTCGAGGGCCCGCCCGAGGCCGACGGCCTGGTGGCGCTCGCCGCCGACCCCGGCATGCGCCCGCCCGTCGCGCTGCTGGCGTACGTGCCGGGGGAGCCGTCGCGGGCCGCATTCTGGCCGTTCGCGGAGTTCTCGCCGGAGTGGCAGGCGATCGCCTACGCCGCCCGGGCGGGCGTCGAGGCGCGGTTCTGCGACCTGCCCGCGGCGCACGGTCTCGCGCTGGACGCCGACCCCGCACGCCGCGATCCCATCGGCGAGCTGGCCCGCGCGGCGGGGTACGACGACCCGGAGCGGTGGTGGGAGGACCTCGTCGAGCACCGGGGCGAGGCCGGGACGCTCGACGTGGTCGCCGAGGCCATGCGGGCCGTGCGCGAGGGGCACGTCGCGGAGGGCGTCGAGGCCCGGCGCGAGGCGTACATGCGCAGGACGCTGCGGAAGGCGGCGCGGGAGGGCTTCGCCCGGATCGCGGTGGTCTGCGGGGCCTGGCACCTGCCCGCGCTGACTCCGCTCGCGCTGGCTCCGCCCACGCCGTCCCTGTCCGGCGGCCGCGCCCGCGGGAGCGCCTGCCCGACGGGGCCCGGCCGGGACGTGCCGGACGGGCCAGGCAGCCCGCCCTCGGCGGCGGAGGACGAGCGGCTGCTGCGCGGCCTGCCCAAGGTCAGGGTCGAGATGACATGGGTGCCGTGGACCCACGGACGGCTCGCGGCGGGCGCGGGCTACGGCGCGGGCGTCGCCGCGCCGGGGTGGTACGAGCACCTGTTCACGGCGCCCGACCGCCCGGTGGAGCGCTGGCTCGCCCGCGCCGCCGCGATCCTGCGGGAGGAGGACCTGCCCGTCTCCACCGCGCACGTCATCGAGGCCGTACGGCTGGCCGAGGGACTGGCGGCGCTGCGCGGCAGGCCGCTCGCCGGGCTGTCGGAGGTCACCGAGGCGGTCAGGGCGGTGCTGTGCGGCGGCGACGAGCTGCCGGTCGAGCTGGTGCAGCGGCGGATGGTCGTGGGGGAGCGGCTCGGGCGGGTGCCGGACGCCACGCCGATGGTGCCGCTGCGGCGGGACCTGCGCGACGAGCAGCGGCGGCTGCGCATGAAACCGGAGGCCATGGCGGGGGAGCACGACCTCGACCTGCGCAGGCCGCTCGACCTCGGCCGCAGCCGGCTGCTGCACCGGCTCGCCCTGCTGGAGGTGCCCTGGGGAACGCGGCGGCGGGCCCGGACCAAGGGGACGTTCAAGGAGTCCTGGTCGCTGGAGTGGCGCCCCGAGCTCGACGTGGCCCTCATCGAGGCCGCCGTGTGGGGGATCACGGTCGAGGCGGCGGCGACCGCCCGCGTACGCGACCTCGCGGGCGGCGCGGGCCTGCCCGAGCTGGCGGTGCTGGTCGAGCGCTGCCTGCTCGCCCACCTGCCGGACGCGCTGCCGTACGTCCTGGGACGCATCGAGGACCGGGCGGCGCTCGACGGCGAGGTGCGCCACCTCATGGGCGCGCTGCCCGCGCTCGTGCGGGCCCGCCGCTACGGGGACGTGCGCGGCACCGAGGGCCTCGCCGGCGTCACCGAGTCGATGCTCGCGCGGATCTGCGCCGGCCTGTCCCCCGCCCTCACGGGACTGGACGAGGACGCGGCGCGCGAGATGGCGGCGCTGATGGACGGCGTCCACACCGCGGCCGGGTTGATGGGGAGCGGCCGGTGGCTCACGACGCTGGCCGGGATCGCCCGGCGCGACGACCTGCCGGGGCTGCTCGACGGCCGGATCGTGCGGATCCTGTTCGACGCCGAGGCCCTGGAGGACGACGTGGCCGCCCGCATGGCGCGGTCGATGTCGCCCGGCAACCCCCCGGCCCGGTCGGCGGCCTGGATGGAGGGCTTCCTGTCCGGGGGCGGCCTGCTGCTCGTCCACGACCCGCGCCTGCTCGCCACCGTGGACGCCTGGCTCACCGGCCTGTCACCCGAGGCGTTCGTGGACGTGCTGCCGCTGCTGCGGCGCACGTTCGTGGCGTTCCCGGCGCCGGAGCGGCGGATGCTCGGCCGGCGGGTCCGCTCCGGTGCCGCACTCCGTTCCTCCGCACCGGGCTCCTCGGAAGCGGGCGGCGCCGAGGGGGCGGACTGCGACGACGGGCTGGCGGCGGGGGCCGTGCGGACCGTGCGCGCGATCCTGGGACGCGAGACGGGAGGGAGACCCTGATGGACGGCGAGGACGAGAGGCTGCGCCGCTGGCGACTGGTGCTGGGCGGCGCCGCCGAGGGGACGCTGGACGCAGCGGACGCCCGGATGGACGCCGCCCTCACGGCCCTCTACGACGACGGGCAGGAACGGCGCGGCGCCGGCCTCGGCGCGTCCGCGCCGCGAGTGGCCCGATGGCTGGGGGACATCAGGGAGTACTTCCCCGCGGGCGTCGTGCAGGTCATGCAGAAGGACGCCATCGAGCGGCTCGACCTGACCCGGCTGCTGCTTGAGCCCGAGATGCTGGAGGCCGTCGAGCCCGACGTGCACCTGGTGGGCACGCTGCTGTCGCTGAGCCGGCTGATGCCGGAGCGGGCCCTCGAGTCGGCCAGGGCCGTCGTCCGCACGGTCGTGCGTGACCTGGAGGCGCGGCTGACGCGGCGCACCCTGACGGCCGTCAGCGGCGCGCTCGACCGCTCGGCCAGGACCCACCGGCCCAGGAGGGCGGCCGAGGTCGACTGGGACCGTACGATCCGGGCGAACCTGCGCAACTACCTCCCCGAGCGGAAGACCGTCGTGCCCTCCAGGCTGGTCGGATACGCCCGCGGACAGCGGGCCGTGCAGCGGGAGGTCGTGCTGGCCGTCGACCAGAGCGGCTCGATGGCCGCTTCAGTGGTGTACGCGGGCGTCTTCGCCGCGGTGCTCGCCTCGATGCGTTCGCTCAAGACCTCGTTCGTGGCCTTCGACACGGCCGTGGCCGACCTGACCGACCGGCTGCGCGATCCCGTCGAGGTGCTGTTCGGCACCCAGCTCGGCGGCGGCACCGACATCAACCGGGCCGTGGCCTACTGCCAGAACCTCGTCACCCGCCCGGCCGACACGATCTTCCTGCTGATCAGCGACCTGTACGAGGGCGGGCCGCGGGAGGAGATGCTGCGCAGGATCGCCGCGATGACGGCCACCGGGGTCCAGGTGATCGTGCTGCTCGCACTGTCGGACGAGGGGGCGCCGCGGTACGACCACGACAACGCGGCGGCGCTGGCCGCGATGGGTGTCCCGGCCTTCGCCTGCACACCGGACGCCTTTCCCGGTCTCATGGCGGCCGCCATCGAGCGCCGGTCCTACGACCAAGGTCGCATTTCCGTGTCAGGACGGTGATTTGTAATGTCCGTATCATGTCTTCGGTAATGACCGCCCCAGCCGTCTTCAGCCAGCGATACCGCGCCCTGAGCGTCGGGATGGTGGCCCTGGTGATGCTCGTGGCGTTCGAATATCTCGCGGTGGCCACCGCGATGCCCTTGATCGGCCGGGAGCTGAACGGCTACCACCTGTACGGCCTGGCGTTCAGCGGCGGCATGGCGGCCAACGTCATCGCCACGGTGGTCGGCGGGCGCTGGAGTGACGCACGGGGGCCGTTCCCCGCCCTGTGGACGGGAGTGGCGGGGTTCGTCGCCGGGCTGGCCGTTTCCGGGTTCGCTCCCGCCATGGAGGTCTTCCTCGTCGGCCGATTCCTCCAGGGACTCGGCGGCGGCCTGTTCAACGTGGCGCTGTACGTCCTCGTCGCCCAGGCGTACCCCTCCGCCATGCACCCGCGGGTGTTCTCCGCGCTGGCCGCGGCGTGGGTGCTGCCGTCCGTGGTCGGCCCGGCCGTCACCGGCTTCGTGGCGGAGACCTGGAGCTGGCGCTGGATCTTCCTGGGCGTGGCGGTGCTGTCGGTCCCCGCCGCGCTGATCATGTGGCGGGGCCTGCCCGCGACGGCCGGCAGCCGAGGGAGGCGATGGGCCGGGCCTTCCTGCCCAGGTTCGCCTGGGGTGTGTGCGCAGCGATCGGCGCGGCCCTGCTGCAGTACGGCAGCGGCGCGGCGGCCGCGGGCATCCCCCTGGTCGTGGCCGGGCTGGCGGTGCTCGCGCTGACGCTGCCGAGGCTGCTGCCCAAGGGGACGCTGCGCGCCGCCCGGGGCCTGCCCACCGTGGTCGCGCTGCGCGGCCTGGGCGCCGGGTCGTTCTTCGCCGCCGAGGTGTTCGTCCCGCTGATGCTGGTCCAGGAGCGGGGGCTGAACGCCGCCGAGGCCGGTCTCGCGCTCACCGGGGGGTCGCTCGCCTGGTCGCTCGGCTCGTGGATCCAGGGCCGCAGGCCGCACGCGCGGGCGCTGACCATCCGCCTCGGCGCGACGCTGATCGCCGCCGGGATCTGCGTCACCGCGTTCGCCGTCATCCCCAGCGCGCCCGTCCTCGTCGTGTTCGCGGGCTGGTGGTGGCCGGGCTCGGCATCGGCATGGTCTTCCCGACGTTGTCGGTGCTGGTCCTGGAGCTGTCGGCGCCGGGGGAGGAGGGCCGCAACAGCGCGTCGCTGAGCGTCGGCGAGTCGGTCTTCTCGGTCGTGGCCGTCTCGGTCACCGGCGCGCTGCTCGCCGCGTACGGAGGACTGCCGTGGGTCTACCTGACGTGCCTGGGCCTGCTCGTCGTCATGGCGGGCACGGCCACGCTCGTGGGCGGCCGTTTCGAGCACCGGCGCGAAGCGGGCACCATGGAGGTCTAGGGAATCCCGGAAATCCCGCCGTGGAGCAGGCCGGCCGGGCGCAGCGCACCCGAGGCGCCGCCGGGGACGGCCTCAGGCGGGATCCGGGGGAAGAAGCGAGGGGATCCGAGTGCCGCGAGTCCGGGAGCTGGAGGTCTTCAGGATGACCCTGCCGTACGGCAGGCGTCCGGAGACCGTCCTGATAAAGATCACGGACTACGGCGGCATGGTCGGCTGGGGCGAGGCCGTCGACCCCGCCGAGGCCGGGCCGCTGGAGCGGGCCCTGCCCGCGCTCATCGGCCTCGACTGGGAGCACCCGTCGGAGCTGGGGGAGATCCCCGGCGGCGCGGCCGGCGACATGGCCTGCTGGGACCTGTGGGGACGCATGAACGGCGTCCCGCTCGCCCACGCCCTCGGCGGCAGCCGCACGTCGCTGATCGCGACCGTCAGGCTGACGGCGGACCGCTCGCTGGAGAGCATGGTCGCCCGGGTGAACCGGCACGTCTGCGCGGGCTACGGGCACGTGACCCTGGACGTCCACCCCGGCTGGGACGTCGAGCCGCTGCGCGCCGTGCGCGCCGCCTACCCCGGCCTGGCCATCGCGGTGGACGGGCGCGGCGCCTACACGGAGATCGCGCAGCTGGAGGCGCTGGACGCCTACGGGGTGGTGGCCATCGAACGCCCCTTCAAGGACCTGCTGACCAGCGCCGACCTGCAGGACCGGGTGTCCGCCGCGGTCGCGGTCGAGGTGACCTCCGTGGCCGAGCTCGACGAGGCGGTGAGCCTCAAGGCGGGCCGGGCGATGCTGCTGCGGCCCGCGAAGTTCGGCTCGCTCGGCGCCGTACGGCTCGCGCACGACCGCGCGGTGGAGGCCGGGTGGGACATCGTCTGCGCCGGCGGCCTCGGCGCGGGGCTGGCCCGGGCCGCGACGGTCGCGGTCGCCAGCCTGCCCGGCTGCTCCCTGCCCAGCGACGTGGCCGAGCCGCCGCGCAGCGCCCAGGTGGTGCTCCCGCCGGTCGGCGCGTCCGGCGGGGTCGTCGCCGTGCCGCTGACCCAGCCCGGTCTCGGGCACACCGTGGACGAGGACCGGGTGCGCCGCATGGCCCGCGAGTCGTTCCACGTCTGATCCGCGAGCCGGCGGCTCCCGACCGGCCTCGGGCCGCAATCGGATCCGCCGGCCTCGAACGGGAGGCGCTCACCCGCGCTCACCGAACGGGCGACCTCACACGAGCCCGCCTTTCACCGGTCACGCCGCCGGCTTCTTCATCAGATCCACCAGGCTGGAGAAGCTGCCGGTCGCGTGCCCGGCGTCCATCCCGCGCCGGAACAGGGCGGCGACGGCGGCCGGGAGGGTCGTGTCGACGCCCGCGTCGGCGTTGGTGTGCAGAACGTGTTCGACGCTGGCGGTGCCCATGGCCAGGCGGTCCACGTCGCCGTCGTGCCTGCCGGCGTCGATGCGCGCCGCGTAGAAGGCCAGGAAGCCCGGCAGCGATGCCATGGTCTCGGTGGCGTGCGGCAGGATGTCCGCGGCGGTGAGGCCGTTGGCGTCGGCGAGCGCGACGGCCTGCCAGTAGCTGAGCATGGACGTCCAGAACATCACCATGCCGATCTGGTAGAACAGCGCGGCCAGCCCGGGGTCCTCACCCCGGAAGTCCGTGCGGGTCAGGACTTCGAGGGTGGGACGGGCGGCCTCGAAAGGCGCGCGGGGGCCGCTGTAGAAGGTGGACGACTCGGGCTTGCCGATTCCCGACGGCGGCACGGTGACCCCGCCGGTGATGTGGACCCCGCCGTGCCCGGCGACCCAGCGGGCCCCGCGCGGGTCTTCTCCGGGGTGTCGGAGCTGAGGTTGACCAGCACACGGCCGTTCAACGCGTGCGCGGCCGGTTCGAGCACCGCGTACATCGCGTCGTAGTCGGTGAGGCTCAGGATCACCAGGTCGCCGGCGGCGAGCGCCTCCTCGACGGTCCCGGCGAGTACGGCGCCCTGCCGGACCAGGTCGCCGGCGCGGGACGCCGTACGGTTCCAGACGGTCACCGGGTGGCCCTCGCCGAGGAGGGCGCGGACCATCGCCTGCCCCATGGGCCCGAGTCCGATGACGGTGACGTGCTTGGCCGGGTTCTCCTCGGCGTCCAGCGCCGCCCGGAGGAGCGCCGCGAACTCCTGTTCACCGTGTTCGATGGCGGCGACCGCGACGGCCTCCTTGCCGTCACGCGGCCGTCGAAGGCTGCGCCCGGCGGCTCGCCACCGCGCTACGGGAGTCCGGCTGGATCGACGGTTGCCCCGTCACGGCGGCGGCGCTGGAGACGCTGGGCACGGACTCCGAGATCCAGCGGGTGTGCGCCTCTGCGCTGCGCGGCTGGGAGCGGCTGGTGTACGACAAGCTGCTCAACGCGGGCTTCCGCGAGGAGGACGCCCGGGACCTGGCGACCACGGTCATCAGCACGCTGGAAGGCGCAGAGGTGACGGCCCAGGTCCATCGCAGCGAAGAGCCCCTGCGTGCGGCGGGCCGTCAGCTGGCCCGCCTGGTCGGGTCGTACGACACGGGCGTCGCGGCACGCCGGGACGGGGAGCGGGGCTGAGCGCGCGCCCGGCGTGCGGCGTGTCCCCGCCCGTACGCGCCGGGCGCTCAGCGCGCCATCGCCGTGTGCGGCGCCCCGCAGCCGTCGTCGATCGGGCTCGGTGCCCCCGGCGTCGGGAGCACGGGCGCGGGGGAGGGCGTCGGGGAGGTGCCGGCGCCGGCGCGGCTCCGGCGGCGGGCAGGGAGCCGGACGGCGTGGCGGAAGGGGCGGCCTGGGCGTGGACCGAGGCGCGGATCGCCCTGGCCGTGAGCAGCCGGATCCGATCCCAGTCGGGATAGGCGGTGTTGATCAGGGGCGGCACGAACTGCAGGCTGGTGATCGCGGCGTGCTTGACCTTCCAGGCCAGCGGCACCAGGTGCTCCAGCATGGGCCGGGGCACGTCGGTGCTGATCATCCTGCGCGTGGCCGCCGCGATCTCGGTGAACCGCGTCAGCACCGTGGCCGGGTCGGCCTGCGAGAGCAGGGCCCCCAGGACGCAGCGCTGCCGGTGCATCCGGTCGAAGTCGTCGCTGAAGGTGCGGGAGCGGGCGTACCACAGCGCCTCGGCGCCGTTCAGCCGCCGGGTGCCCGACCTGACCACGCCCTCGTTGTGCAGGCCGTACACGATGTCGCGGTCCACCGTCACCACGAGCCCGCCGAGGGCGTCGATCATCTTCGCGAAGCCCCAGATGTTGACCAGCGCGTACCAGTCGATCCGCAGGCCCAGGATGTGGCCGACCGTCTCCTTGAGGACCTCGGCGCCCATGTGCCGCCGCCCGCCGAACAGCTCGGGGTGGTCGTCGGCGTACTGCCACACCGAGAACAGCAGGTCCTCGCGCCAGCCGGGGCGATACTCCGGAAGCTGGAAACCGAAGGGGAACTGCGCGGCCATGGGGCTGCCCGGAGGGAAGCGGACGTGCTCCAGGTTGCGGGGCAGGCCGAGCAGCACGGTGTTGCCGGTCCGCACGTCCACGCTGGCGACGTTGATGCTGTCGGTGCGCATCCCGATCCGGTTGTCGCCCCAGTCGCCGCCGAGCAGGAGGACGTTGACCCGGTCGCGGCCCGCCCACGGGTCGTCCTGGCGTACGGCGCCGCCCGCCTGGGCCGTCCCGCCCGGCGCGGCGAACAGCGAGTCGAGGGTCTGCTCGGACACGCGGACGTACCGGGCGGCGATCGCGAACGGCACCGCGACGACGACCGCGAGCACGCCCGCGACCAGCCCGGTGAGGACCTGCCCCCTGCGGGGCAGCCGCCCGGGCCGCAAGACGACGTACGACCGGATGACCAGCCAGAACCAGGCGACGGCACAGGCCGCGAACACCAGTGAGATCTGGCCCAGCCAGCCCAGCGCGCGTCCGGCGAGGCCGGCGTCCGCGCCGACGGCCACGCACGCGACGGCGACGACCGCGGTCAGGTAGCCGCCGAGCAGGAGCAGCCCGGTGCGCCACCGGCCCGCTCGCAGGTGCGCCGCGCCGGGCAGCACCGCCGACAGCGCCACCCAGCCGATGAGCGCGGCGGCTCCGAACGCCGGCCCGCCGCGACGCGTCGCCTGCGGGGCGCCGTTCCTGGGCGCCAGATCAGGGGTGACCACGCGTCAATTGAAGCGACACCGGCCGCAGAAAACCCGTGACCGGCCCGAGCCGGAGCAGTCCATACCGGCATTTGACCGAGGCTCGACCCGGGGCTCGACCTACCAGGGGAAGGCGAACAGGCCGTAGTAGGCGGCGGTCAGCAGCAGCAGCGCGGTCCCGCCGAGCACGCCGGCGAGCACGCTCTTCTGCCAGGGCGTCGGCTCCCAGCCGTCCCGCAGGCCGCCGGCCATCGCGGCGAACGTCGTGACCGTCTGCACGAGCATCACGATGGCGAGCAGGCGTACGACCAGCCATCCGGCCTGTACGGCGGGCCAGGCGCCGGCCTGGTTGACCGAGAACAGCACGATGAGCGTGATGAACGCCAGGACGGCGGCGAGCTCCCCGAGGCCGGTCCAGGCCATCCGGCGCAGCCGCCGCCGGATGGCGGGCCACAGCTGCACGCTGGCCTCCATCCTGGCCTGCAGCCGCAGGTCGCGCCCGCGCAGCCGGACGACCATCTCGGTGACCGGCGCCGCGACGTACCCGACCGCGGCCAGGCAGAGCGTGAGCCACAGGATCGTGCTGTCCCCCCACCACGGCGCGGCCGGCACGTCGGCCGCCTCGAAGCGCTGCACCGGCGTCGCCCCCGCGATCGCCACCGAGGGCCTGGCCGTACCCGGCAGGTCCTTGATCCAGTTCGCCAGCGTGGGCAGGTAGTCGGCCGCGTACGGCCCGCCGCGGATCCGCATGGCGTGGTCGGCCCCGGCCAGGAAGCGGATCGTGTAGTCGGTGTTGCCGCCCTCGGCCAGGGCGCCGGTGAGCGTCTCGGTGCTCTCCACGAACGGGATGGACGGGTCGTCGGTGCCGTACAGCGCCAGGACGGGCTGGGTGATCCCGCGCAGGGCGGGCACCCCGTCGTACCGCAGGAAGTCGAAGCCGACCCCGCCCATCGCCCGGGTGAGCAGGTCGCGTACGCCGGTCGGGGCGTGCAGGCGCAGCAGCTGCTCGTTCAGCGCCCAGGCGACCTGGCGCAGCGGTGAGACGTTCGGAGAGGAGACCAGGACCACGAAGGCGGCCCGCGGGTCGCGCGCGGCGGCGATCGGCACGACCCAGCCGCCCTCGCTGACGCCCCACAGGCCGGCCCGCGCCGGGTCGACGTCGGTCCGCCCGCGCAGCACCCGCAGCATGCGCAGGGCGTCGTCGGCGAGCAGGCCGAAGTCGCGGCTGCGGAAGGAGTAGCCCACCGTCCGCTTGTCGTAGGCCAGCGTCACGATGCCCGCCTGGGCCAGCCACTCGGCCTGCTGGGTGAACTCGCCGCCGTCGCCAGAACCCGACCCCTGCACGAACACCATCGCGGGGTGGCGTCCCGGGGACAGGGGGGCCCTGATCGTCGCCTTCAGCGTCTCGTTCTTCGCCGGCACGAGCAGCGTCTCCGTACGGAACCGGTCGGGGCGGGCGACCGGCCGCACTTCGGCGGCGGGCTGGGGAGGTATGTCACGAAACTGGGGCGAAGCGGACAGGGGTGGGGGATCGAAGGCCGGCGGGGAGAGCAGATGGCCGACGGCGGCGAGCACCACCATCAGCACACCGGCGATCACCCCGAGAGTGCCCCGGCCGACGTTCATGAGGCCGCTCCCCCATGCGTACTCGTGATACCGAACCCAGGCTAAGTCATTACTCCCCCTTTGCGTCGTGCACCAGGGGGGCGATTGAGGCCGCTTTTGTCGGCGGGACCTGTTAGCTTCCTGCGACATGCGTGTCCTGCACAGCTCCGACTGGCACCTCGGCCGGTCGTTCCACCGCGAGAGCCTGCTCGGCGCCCAGGCCGCGTTCGTCGACCACCTGGTCGAGACCGTGCGGAGCGAGCGGGTGGACGTCGTGGTGGTCTCCGGCGACGTCTACGACCGGGCCCTGCCTCCCGTCGACGCGGTCGCGTTGTGCAACGAGGCGCTGGCCAGGCTCAAGGCCCTCGGCGTGCACACCGTGCTGATCAGCGGCAACCACGACTCCGCCGTACGGCTGGGCTTCGGCGCCGACCTCATGGAGCGGGTGCACCTGCGCACCGACCCCGGCAGGGCCTGGGAGCCGGTCATGATCGGCGACGTGGCGTTCTTCGGCATCCCCTACCTCGAACCCGAGCTGGTCAGGGGGCCGTGGGAGCTGGCCGAGCGCAGCCACACCGCCGTCGTCACGTACGCGATGGACCGCGTGCGGGCGCATCCGGCGGCGCGCAAGGTCGTGCTCGCGCACGCGTTCGTCACCGGGGGAGAGGCCAGCGACAGCGAGCGCGACATCAGCGTCGGCGGGGTCTCGCACGTGCCGTTGAGCGCGTTCGCGGGGGTCGACTACACGGCGCTGGGGCACCTGCACGGCCGTCAGGTGATGAGCGAGACGGTCCGCTACAGCGGCTCGCCGATCGCCTACTCCTTCTCCGAGGCCGGCCACACCAAGGGCTCCTGGCTGGCCGACCTCGACACGGGCCGCACGGAGTTCGTCCCCGCCCCGGTGCCCCGGCCGGTGAGCACGGTGCGCGGCCGCATCGACGACCTGCTGACCGACGGCCGCTTCGACCGCTACGAGGACCACTGGCTGCAGGTGACGCTGACCGATCCGGTGCGGCCGCGCGAGGCGATGGAGCGCCTGCGCCGGCGCTTCCCGCACACGCTGGCGCTCGCCTTCGAGCCGGACGGTGTGACGGAGGGACCGGCGGGCCGGGCGAGGATCGCAGGCCGGGCCGAGATCGAGGTGGCGCTCGACTTCGTCCGCGAGGTCCGCGGTGAGCCCGCGGACGACGACGAACGGCGCCTGCTGCAGGAGGCGGTCGAGGCGTGCCGCATCAAGGAGAGCGCATGAGCCGCCGGCCCGCCGCCCTCGTGGACGTGGCGGCCGGGCGGGCAGTGCCGGGGGCCGCGGTGCGAAAGCGTGGGCTCGGCCCGTGGACGAGTGAGGAGGTCCGGTGAGGCTGCATCGGCTGCGCCTGGTCGCGTTCGGCTCGTTCCCCGGGACGGAGGAGGTCGACTTCGACGCGCTCGGCGAGGCGGGCCTGTTCCTGATCCACGGGCCGACCGGCGCCGGCAAGACGACCGTGCTCGACGCCGTCTGCTACGCCCTGTACGGCAGGGTGCCGGGCCAGCGGGAGAGCGCCAGGAGCCTGCGCTGCGACCACGCGCCGCCCGACCGGGGGCCGTCGGTGACGCTGGATCTGACGATCCGGGGCAGGCGGCTGCGCATCACCCGTTCGCCCGCCTGGATGCGGCCGAAGCTGAGGGGATCCGGCCTGGTGGAGGAGAAGGCCAAGGCCCGGATCGAGGAGCTGACCGAGCCCGGCGGGCAGTGGATCGTGCGCAGCACCCGCAGCGACGAGGCCGGCGACTTCGTGAACACGCTGACCGGCATGACCGCCGCCCAGTTCTGCCAGGTCGCGATGCTGCCGCAGGGCGAGTTCGCGAAGTTCCTGCGGGCCGGCGGCGAGGAGCGGCGGGAGTTGCTGGAGCGGCTCTTCTCGGTGCGGGTGTTCGGCGACGTGGAGCGGTGGCTGGCCGACCACCGCACGCGCACCTGGCGGGAGGCGCAGGAGCTGGGCCAGCGGGTCGAGTCGGTGCTCGACCGCATGCGCGGCGCGGCGGGCGACGACCTGCCGCTGCCCGAGGACGCCGACGAGCCCGCCGCCTGGGCGGGAGAGGTGCTCGGCCTCGCCCGCGGCGCGCTCGCCGACGCGGTCGCGGCCGGCGCGGCGAGCCAGGAGGCGCTGCTGTCGGCCCGCGCCCGTCTGGAGGCGGGCCGGGCCCTGGCCGACCGGCAGCGCAGGCACGCCGCCGCCCTCGCCCGGCGGCAGGAGCTCGACGCGGCGGCGGACGAGCGGTCGGACCTGGAGGCGAGCTCGACGAGGCGCGCGGGCCGACCGGGTGGGCGCCGCTGATCCGGCAGGCAGGCCAGCGGGCGGAGGCCGCAGCCAAGCGCGGCGGGTGGCCGCCGACGCCGTGATCCGCGCGCTTCCCGGCCTCGGGCCGGGGCCCGATACGGAACCGGGCGCCGCGTGGCAGGACGCCGACGCCGTATGGCAGGTGCGGGGACCTGACCCGGAGCGGTCGGACCCGGAGTGGCTGGATACGGAGCGGCTGGATAAAGAGCGGCTGGATAAAGAGCGGCTGGATAAAGAGCGGCTGGATAAAGAGCGGCCGGACCCGGAGCGGCTGGCCGTGCTGGAGCGGGAGCGGCGCGACGAGGTCGCCCGGGTGCGCCAGATCCTCCCGGAGGAGGCGCGCCTGCGGCAGGTGCGAAGCGAGCGCGCGGACGCCGAACGCGGGCTGGCGGAGCTGACCGAGGAGGAGTCGGAGGTGACGCGGCGGCTGGCGGCCCTGCCCGCCGAGCGGCTCGACGTCGAGGAACGGCTCGCCCGCGCGCGTACGGCGGCGGCGAGCCTGCCGGGGCTGACGGCCGCCAGGGACGCCGCGCTGCGGCTGCGGGAGGTCACCGGGCAAGCCGCGCTGCTGGACGGCGAACTGACGCGGCTCGCCGAGGACGAGGCGCGGGCACGGGCCGCGCAGGCGGAGCTGCCGGAGCTGCTGGCCGCCGCCGAGGAGCGGCTCAGGGGCTTGCGCGACATGGCCGCGCGCGTCCCCGCGCTGGAGGCCGCCGCTCATCTGGCGGGCGAGCGGCTGGAGGCCGCGCGGCTGCGCGACGCGCTGACCGCCGAGCTGGAGACGGCCGAGCACGACCGGCGCGCGGCCGTCGACCTGGCCCAGGAGTGCCGCGACCGGCTCCAGGAGGTCCGCCAGGCCAGGATCGACGGCATGGCGGCCGAACTGGCGGCCGGGCTCGTGGCCGGAGCGCCCTGCGCCGTCTGCGGCGCCACCGAACACCCCCGTCCCGCCGCACCCGCCGGACGGGCCGCGACCGCGGACGACGAGCAAGCGGCGCAGGAGGCGTTCGAGGCCGCGCAGCGGGCCCGCGAGGAGGCGGAGACGGCCGTCGCCGCGCTCTCGTCGAGGCTCGGCGACGCCACGGCGCGTGCGGCGGACCTGTCCCAGGAGGACGCGTCCGCCGCCCTCGCGGACGCCCGCGAGGAGCTGTCGCGGCTGCGCGCGGCCGAGACGGCGGTCGAGGCGGCCGAGGCGGAGGCCAGGCGGCTCGCGGCGGAGCTGGAGTCGGCCCGCGACCGGGCCGCGGAGCTGACCGGGCTGCTGACCGAGACCAGGACCAGGCGGGACGCGCTGCTCGCGGAGGGCGAGCGGCTCGCCGCGGGTCTGGAGGGCGACCTCGCGACGGCGGAGGCGGACCTGGAACGCGCCCGGTCCCTGGCCGCGGCGGAGGAGGGACTGGCCGCCCGCGCCACCCGGCTCGCGGCCGAGCTGGAGGAGCTGGGCGCGCGGGCCGCGCGCACCGGCGCGGCGCTCGCCGAGGCGCTCGCGCATCGGGACAGGGCTGGCGGCAGACGAGCGCAGGCTGGCTCGAGGTGATCGACGCCGCCCGCGGCGGGGACCCCTCGGCTCCGCCGCCCGCCTCGACCGGCTGACCGAGGAGGCGGACCTGCTCAGGGAGGCCGCCGAGGCGGCGGTCGCGGCGGCCGCGGCCGACCGCGAGAGCGAGACGGCGCTGGCCGAGGCGGCCAGGGCCGCCACCGGCGAGGGGTTCGCCAGTGTGGAGCACGCGGCGGCCGCCGTGCGCACGCCGGAGGACCGGGAGGCGATGTCCGAGCGGCTGGGACACCTGGACGCCGAGCGGGCCACGGTCGAGGGACTGCTCGCCGATCCCGAACTGGTCGCGGCGGCGGCCGAGCCCGCCGCCGACCTGCCGGAGCTGGAGGCCGGCCATGAGCGGGCCGAGCGGGACCACGCCGCCCGCACCTCGGCGCGCGACCGGGCGAAGGGCAGGCTCGACCAGCTCACGGCGCTCGCCGGAGAACTGGACGCCGCGCTGCGCGCCTACCGGCCCGCCGAGGAACGGCACCGCCTGGCGCGCCGGCTCGCCGAGCTGGCGACCGGCACGTCCGGCGACAACCGGTGGCACATGAGGCTGTCGGCGTACGTGCTGGGCGAGCGCCTCCGCCAGGTCGTCGACGCGGCGAACGAGCGCCTCGACCGCATGTCGAGCGGGCGCTACCTGCTGCGGCACGACCTGAACCGGTCCGCGGGCGACCGGGGCCGGTCGGGCGGCGGGCTGGGCCTGCGCGTGCTCGACGCCTGGACCGGCGTGGAACGCGATCCGGCCACGCTCTCCGGCGGCGAGAGCTTCATCACCTCGCTCGCCCTGGCGCTTGGCCTGGCCGACGTGGTGACCGCCGAGGCGGGCGGTGCGGAGATCGGCAGCCTCTTCGTGGACGAGGGCTTCGGCACCCTCGACGACGAGACGCTCGACGACGTGCTCGACATCCTCGACGGCCTGCGCGAGGGGGGCCGGGCCGTCGGCGTGGTCAGCCACGTCGCCGAGCTTCGGGTGCGCATCCCCGCCCAGCTCCGCGTGGTGAAGGGCCGTTCCGGCTCCACCCTGTCGCACCGCTGACCTTCCCCGCTTCTCCCGCCGCTCCGGCGGTTCCGCCTGCCGTCGGTCGTGGGGCGCCCAACCGGCACGACGCCCTCATCACGAGGACCGCAACCCGCCGGCTGACCTCCCCGCCCGCGCTCCCGCACTCCGACGGCCCGGGTCATGGGCAGGAGCGGTCACCGGCAAGAGAAGGTCAAGCACTCTGCAACCGCCCGGCCCTACCAATGGCGTGCAAGGCCCGCGGAACCCACCACGGGGCTCCGCCTGACAGCCCGAGCGGCACAGCCGCCGACGAGAGGTGAGACGTGATGAAGAGCATCCGCAGAAGCACGGTCATGGCTGTAACCGTGGGCGCCCTCGCCCTCGGTCTGGCGCTCCCCACGGGAACGGCCAACGCGTCCGCCGCCTACAAGACGTTCACCTGGAAGCACGGCTCCACCGCGGGTGACTGCACGATGTACAGCGGCGGTGCCGACCGGACGGCCCCGACGTGGACTCTCTATCCGGACGGCACGGCCTCGTTCGACGCCACGCTCACCAGCATGTCGGGTGACGACGCCTGGCTGATGTGGGCACATCTCAAGGACGAGAACGGCGCACTGCTCGCCGACATACGCGTACCCGGCAGCACCAGCACCAAGTTCGTCAAGAACCTGCCCCTCGCCTGGCCGCGGAAGTATCGATGGCTGGCCGAAGGCCGGTTCGACCCCAGCCTGTACCCCCTGATCAAGGGTATGTCGCTGAGCAAGCACTGCTGAGCGTCGGCGACCGCCGAGGACCCGCCGGAGGCGGGGCGGGGGACAGGGCCGGACGGGCTCACCAGAGGACGAGCGAACGGGTCAGGATGCCGGCGAGGTCGTCCTCCGCCACGGGCCTGGGTGAGGTGGTGAGCAGCCGCTGCTGCTTCATCGCCCCCTCCACCAGCGCCGGAACGTCGCCTTCCGCGTATCCCACTCCGCCGATGCCGTTCGGGATGCCGACGTCGCGCATGAGCGCGGTCAGCACGCGGGGCAGGAACTCCGCCGGCTCGTCCGGCCTCGCCGCGGAGGGATCGAGCAGCTCGGCCGCGCGCAGGTGCCGCGCCGGGTCCGCCTCGAAGGTGAACCGGAACGCCTCCGGCGCGGTCAGCGCCACGGCCATGCCGTGCGGCACCATGGGCTCGTCGCCGGGATAGCCGCGCGGATGGAAGTCCTTCACCCGGCCGGCGATCGGATAGGCGTTGGCGTGCGGGATGTGCACGCCCGCGTTGCCGAAGCCCAGCCCCGCGAACGTCGCCGCCAGCGCCATCGCGCCCCTCGCCTCCGCGTCGTCGCCGTGCCGTACGGCCCTGCGGAACGAGCCCGCGAGCAGCCGGATCGCCTGCTCCGACCACATGTCCGCCACCGGGTTCGACCCGCAGTACGGCACGCGCTCCTCCGGCCGCCTGCGCTCGTACGAGGTGTACGGCCGGGCGGTGTAGCTCTCCAGGGCGTGACAGAGGATGTCCATCCCCGCCGCGGCGGTCACCTCGGGCGGCTGCGTCATCGTGAGATCCGGGTCCACGACGGCCAGCACCGGGCGGAGGCGGGCGTGGCTGATCCCCGTCTTGACCTTCAGGCCGAGCACGTCGAGCACGCAGATCGTGGTGCTCTCCGAGCCGGTGCCCGTGGTCGTGGGCACCGCGACCAGCGGCTTGAGCGGCCGAGAGGGGGCGCGCCCGGCGCCGATCGGCGCGTTGACGTAGTCCATCAGCTCGCCGGGATTCGTCGTCAGCAGGTTGACGGCCTTGGCCGTGTCGATGCTCGACCCGCCGCCGACCGCCACGAAGGCGTCCCACGGGCCGCTCGCGCGGGCGTGCCCGATCGCCGCGAGCAGGCTCTCGTCGGTGGGCTCGACGTGCACGCCGTCGTACACCTCCGCGTGCATGCCGAACCCGGCGATCTGTTCGGCGATGCGTGCCGGAGCGCCCGTCGCCGCCACCCCGGCGTCGGTCAGCACCAGCACGCGGCGTACGCCGTACTGCCCGAGGTCGAAACCGATCTCGGCGGACGCGCCGGACCCGAACTTCAGGGCGGGCGCGCCGTACGTGAAGACGGACTCGGGGTTGCTCGGGACGATCACGATCGCTGGGCCTTTCACTCGCGGGGTCATGGGGGCGCAGGCCCGTGGGGCCTGCGCGGCGCGCGGCATGTCCGATGGGCAACCTGACATGTAGCATGCTGCATGTCAATGCGCCGCCGTACGCGGGCGGGCCCACGACCCTTCGGAGGGTGGTCAGACGGTGCGAGCGGTCGCCGGCACGTCCAGTCTCACCGAGCAGGTAATCGAGGCGGTCAGAGAGGCCATCCACTCGGGGGAGCTGCGGCCCGGAGAGCTGTATTCGGTGTACCGGCTGGCCGAGCAGCTCAACGTCTCCCGCACCCCCGTACGCGAGGCGATGCTCCGGCTGGCGGAGGCCGGCCTGGTGCGATTCGAGCGGAGCCGGGGCTTCCGGGTGCTGCGCCGCGATCCCAGGGAGATCGCCGAGGTGTTCCACCTGCGGCTGCTGCTCGAGGTGCCGGCGACCAGGCGGGCGGCCCGCCACGCCGGTCCCGGCCTCGCCCGCGCACTGCGCGAGGAACTGGAGGCCATGCGCGCCGCGGCGGCCGACCACGACGAGCCCCCAGTTCATGCGGCACGACCGGGCGTTCCACGACGCGATCCTCGCCGCGGGGGCCAACCGGCGGCTCGCCGAGGTCGTCGCCGGGCTCAGGGACGCCACGGTGACACTGGGCGCCTCCACGGTCGACCGCTCCCGCTCGCTCGCGGACGTCGCCGCGGAGCACGAGCCGATCCTCGCCGCCGTCCTCGGGGGCGACCCGGACGCCGCCGCCGTGGCGATGCGCGCCCACGTGACCCACACCGGCGAACTCCTCGTGGCCCAGGCCGCCGCCGAGAACGGCCGGCCCGCCGACCCCGCCGACATCGCCCTCATCCACGACGCAGCGGACGAATCTACAACGTAAAGGGCGGAGCCGGCGTTCGCGGTGGCAGGACCCGGTCGGGGCGAACACGTCCTCCGTTTTTTCCCGGGTGATGTCGAATGGCGTGGAACCGGTTCGTAGCGAAGGTGAGAGGCCGGTGACGGCCGTCGCACGCCGCCTGTCCGCCTGATCCTTCGAAGGAGTTCGCCGTGAAGAACTACCTGCTCGCCGTCCAGCTCGACGAAAGCGAGAAAGTGAGTGCCACCCTGACTGTCGCCGCGCCCGCCGCGAGGGTGTTCGCGGTGCTGGCCGACCCGACGACCCACTCCGCGATCGACGGCACCGGCTGGGTTCAGGAAGCCGTCAACCAGGCGCCGCTGACCGAGGTGGGGCAGATCTTCCGGATGGACATGCATCACGTCGACCATCCAAACGGCGACTACCAGGTGGTCAACAAGATCGTGGTGCTCGATTCGCCGCGCGCCATCGGCTGGCTGACGGGGCAGGAGAAGAGCGACGGTCAGCTGGAGTTCGGCGGCTGGATCTGGCGTTACGACCTCGCGCCGCTCGGTCCGTCCGAGACTCAGATCACGCTCACCTACGACTGGTCGGCGGTGCCGCAGTTCATCCGGGAGCGAGGCATCCAGTTCCCGCCGTTCGGCCCTGAGCATCTCATCAACTCGCTGCACCACCTGGCGGAGCTTGCCTCCTATAGGTGATGTCATGTCGATCAGGTCGAAGGTGGTGCCGTAGGCCGGGGGTGTCCCGCCGGACGACGGGTCAGGCAGCGCGCTCGCCCGCGGTCGTCGTGGTGAGCGCGACGACGGCCCGCAGCGCCGCCGCCGGGTCGTCGGCGAAGAACCGCACCCGCCGGACGGTCTCCGCAGGGCGTACGGCCGTCCAAGGGCGGCGTGGGCGAGGCACCTTCATCGGTTCGCGCAGGTCGACCACGATGTTGGTCTGGGACGAGACCGCGAGGGCGAGCTCGCCGTCCGAGAGGCGCACGAGTCTCTTCTCGTCGTAACGGCGGTCGATCCGCGCCGACGCGATGATCTCCGCGGGGACGTCCAGGCTGAACAGCCGGCCATACCGCAGGCGCAGCCCGTCAGGCGACACGGTGTGCGGCCGACGGGCGCAGCTCACCATGACGCCGAGCACGCCGAGGGCCGACGACGCGTCGAGGGCCAGGATCACCAGGCGCGGCGGGTCCGGCAACCCGAACCGGCGCAGCAGCAGGTCCATGGCCACGGTCTCCAGGACCAGCACGAACAGCATCGCCGCCATCGTCGGCGTCTGCTCCCGGCTGTAGCCCGCGGCGTGCCTCACGACGGCTCTTCGTCCGTGAGCAGCGCCATGGCCTGCCGTACGACCTCGGCCTGCGCGGGGGACAGTTCGGCGAGGAACGCCTGGGCGAACGGGTCGTCGGCCCCGGGCATCGCGCAGGCGAGCGCGGCGGCGAGTTCGCGGGGCAGGTGGGCGGCGAAGTCGGCGGCGAGGGCGCCGACGCGGGGGTCGGCGGGGTCGGCGCCGTCCAGCTCCGCCAGCCTCCGATACAACGCCTCGGCCCGGGCCAGCGCCTCCGGCGTGGTCATGGGCCGCATCAGCTCCAGCAACCGGTCCCGGTCCTCCGGCTCGGCCGCCGTGTCGAGGAGGGCGAGCAGTTCGGCGTCGGCCGCCGCGAACGGGGAGTCGCGCACGGGTTCGAGGCCCCGCAGGAACTCGGCCATCCGCGGCGAGACGGCGCCGTCCGGCGACGGCGACTCCTCGCTCAGCAACGCCGCGAGCCGCTCGCGCCTGGCCCGGATCGCCGCCTCCTGCCGGGCGAGGTCGGCGTCCAGCTCCAGCAGGATCTCCCGCAGTTCCCGGGCGGAGTCGCCGGCCAGCACGTCGCGCACCTCGTCCAGCGACAGGCCCAGCTCGGTCAGCCTCCGGGCCCGGGCGAGGCGGAGCGCGTCGCGCAGGCCGTACTCGCGGTAGCCGTTGACCCGCCTCGGCGGCTCGGGCAGCACGCCCTGGTGGTGGTAGTGCCGCACGGTACGGGTGGACACCCCGGCCAGCGCGGCGAGTTCTCCGATCCGCATGCCCTCATTAGAGACGTTGACGTCGCGGCAAGGTCAACAGCTACTGGATTCGTCCGCAGTGCTCCGGCCTTCAGGCCGGGGGTGAAGCGGACTTTCCCGCGTAGCGGGGCAGGGAAGCCGATTCGCCGTCAGGCGGATCGGCGTCTTAGCAGGTCAGACGGGGTGGTTTTGCTGCTCGATGTACTGGCGCAGGACGCTGATCGGTGCGCCGCCTACGCTCCCGGCGAAGTAGGAGCCCGACCACAGCTTGTTCGCCCGGTAGTAGTGGCGGGCCAGTTCGGGGAACTCGGTCCGCATCCGGCGGGAGGACACCCTTTTCAACGAGTTGACGAGGCGGGACAGTGCGACCTTGGGCGGGAAGTTCACCAGCAGGTGCGCGTTCGCCGGGATGCTCGAATACAAGGCTCGTCTGCACGGGCGGGTCTTCCATCGGATCGACCGGTGGTTTCCCTCCTCCAAGCTGTGCTCGGAGTGCGAGGCACTGGCCGAGTGCATGCCGCTGAACGTCCGGGAGTGGACCTGCCCCTGCGGGGTGGTCCACGACCGGGACGTCAACGCCGCGAAGAACATCCTCGCCGCCGGACGGGCGGAGAGACTAAACGCCTGTGGAGCGCAGGTAAGACCAGGCCCTGACCTGGCACAGCGCGATGAAGCAGGAAGCCGCAGAGGTGCCGCATGACGCGGCACGGGCTGAATCCCCGGCCTTCAGGCCGGGGAGCGCGTCAAAGAGGCAGCCAGCGGGCGGTGAGGAGATAGCCGCCGTAGACGAGCGCGGCGGTGGAGACGAGCAGGAACAGCAGCACCCAGAGCGTGCCGGGCACGCGGGTCAGCCGGGCGAGCTGGTCGGCGTCGGAGTCCGGGGCGCGGCCGAGGCGGCGCTTGGTCTGCAGCTCAAGGATCGGCCGTACGCCGCCGAGCAGCAGGAACCACGCGGCGGCGTACGCGCAGGCCGACTGGACGTGGGGCGGGGCGAACCACGACAGCGCGAAGACCGCGCCGCCTACGGCGAGCAGCGACACGGCGCCGAAGAAGTTCCTGATCATCAGCAGCATGCACGTCAGCAGCGCGAGCACGGCCCACAGCAGCATCGTGATCCGCCCGCCGGAGACCAGCCAGGCCGACCCGAGCCCGATCAGGGAGGGCGCGACGTATCCCGCCGCGGCCGTGGCGATCATGCCGGGTCCCGTGGGCCTGCCCCTGGTGAGCGTCACGCCCGAGGTGTCCGAGTGGAGGCGGATGCCCCGCAGCTTGCGCCGGGTCAGCACCGCGATCAGCGCGTGGCCCCCCTCGTGCGCGATCGTGATCAGGCCGCGTGAGATGTGCCAAGACGCCGGATAGGCGACGACGGCGAGGGCGGCGAACCCGGACAGGACGACCAGCCAGAGCGGGGGCGCGATCTGCGTGTGGGTCAGGTGGTTCCACAGGGCCTTCAGGGGGTTCACCCCCGGAATCGTACGGCCCGCCGCCCCGGCCCGTGCTCCCCGTGCTTCCGCCCTCGGTCCGTACGGTCTGTTTGGGCAGGAACCGAGTAAGCGTGACGATGGCGGTTACCTTCTACGTGTGACTGAGCGGCGTATGCGTGGACTGCGCGGATTGAGCGGGTTGAGTGGGCTGATGAGGGCGAAACCGGAGCAGGCTCCCGAGCATTCCATGGACCCACGCGCGGACGAGGGGGAGACGTTCAGGCAGAGCGTGATCGACAACGCGGTGTACGTGGACGGCGAGCGCGTGGACTCGCCGCTGTCGCTGGGCGACGCGATCGCCTCGCTGCGCTCGCGGCCGAGGGCGATGGCGTGGATCGGCCTGTACCGGCCGGAGGAGGCCGAGCTGATCAAGGCGGCCGAGGAGTTCGGCCTGCACGAGCTCGCCATCGAGGACGCCATCGTCGCCCACCAGCGGCCCAAGGCCGACCGGTACGGCGACACGCTGTTCGTGGTGCTGCGGGCGGCGCAGTACCTCGACAAGCCGGAGAAGGTCGCCTTCGGCGAGCTGCATGTCTTCGTCGGTCCCGACTTCGTGCTGACCGTACGGCACAGCGAGGCGCCGGACCTTTCCAAGGTGCGTCGGCGCATGGAGTCGGACCCCGACCTGCTCCGCCAGGGGCCGCAGGCCGTGCTGTACGCGATCCTCGACGCGGTGGTGGACGGCTACGCGCCGGTGGTCGCCGGGCTGCAGAACGACATCGACGAGATCGAGGTGCAGGTCTTCGGGGGCGACCCGGCCGCGCCCCGGCGCATCTACTCCCTGTCGCGGGAGGTCATCGAGTTCCAGCGGGCGGCCAGCCCGCTGGTCCCGATGCTCGACGGCTTCATCGCGGGCTCGCCGAAGTACGGCGTGAACGAGGAGCTGCAGCGCTACCTGCGCGACGTGTCCGACCACGCGATCACGGTCACCGAGCGGGTGGCGGGCTTCCGGCAGATGCTCCAGGACATCCTCGTCGTCAACTCCACACTCGTCAGCCAGCAGCAGAACGAGGAGATGACCAAGCTCACCACCGCGAGCATCGCCCAGGGCGACGAGGTCAAGAAGATCTCGGCGTGGGCGGCCATCCTGTTCGCCCCGACGCTGGTCGGCACGATCTACGGGATGAACTTCGACCACATGCCCGAGCTGCACTGGGTGCTCGGATACCCCGTCGCGATCATGCTCATGGGCGTCGTCTGCCTCACGCTCTACCTGGTCTTCAAACGCCGCGACTGGCTCTGAGCCGCATACGTTCAACCCGCTGACGGGTTCACTCCTCCCGGCGCTCCCGGAAGATCGCCACGAGCACGCGCAGCGCGAGGACGGCGCTCACCACCAGCAGGTTGTAGCCGATGAGCTGATAGAGGGTGACGGCGGGGGTCACCCGTGGCCCGCGCTCGGAGTCGAGCAGCAGCACGGCCATGATGCCCGCGGTGGCCGCCAGCACCGTCAGGAGGGCCTGGTGCAGCAGGCCGGTCATGTGCCGCCGGTCCCGGGCGTCGGCGAACAGCCGCACGTTGACGCTGAACCTGCCGCTCTCCGCCGCTCCGACGATGCGGTCTACGCTCCGGGGCAGCCGCCGCAGCAGGGGCAGCAGGCGCACCGCCTCCTGGGCCACCGCGGTGCGGATCTCCTCACGGCCGCCGGGCGGGGACAGGGCGCGGCCGGCGAAGTCCCGCGCCTCCTTCACGATGTCGAACCCGGGCGCGAGGCCGGTGAGCGTGCCCTCGATCGTCCCGAGCGCCCGGAACACCGCCGCCACCTCCGGCGGCACCGACAGCTTGTGGGCGAAGACCAGGCGGAACAGGTCGGCGAACATGCGGGAGTCCGGGGCGATGCCGGGCACCAGGTGGCGGGCCATGAAGCGGCCGATCTCGCGCTCCAGCTCGCGCTCGTCGATCTCGTCCGGGCGGGGCACCAGCTCAAGCAGGGCGTCGCCGACGCCCGCAGGGTCGGCCAGGTCCAGCGCGGCGAGCAGGCGCTGGAGCGCGGCCCGCAGGGTGCCGTCGAGACGTCCGACGGACCCGTAGTCCAGCAGGGCGACGCCCCCGCCGGACAGCAGCATGATGTTCCCGGGGTGCGGGTCGGCGTGGAACACTCCGTTCAGCAGGATCTGCTCCAGCAGCGCGTGCAGCACGGTCCTGGCGACCTCCTCGCGTTCGGAGGGGGCGAGGCCGTCGCGGCCGGTGGCGAGCGGAACGCCGTCCAGCCGCTCCATCACGAGGAGGCGGCGGCCGCTCAGCCGCGGATGGGGCACGGGCGACCGTACGGCCGCGTCCTTCGACGTCGCGGCGACGGCGGCCATGTTCGCCGCCTCGACCCGGAAGTCGAGCTCCTCGCGCAGCGCCTCGGCGAAGCCTCGGGCGAGGTCGCCGAGCCCTACTCCGCGGGCCCAGCGCGTGCGCCGCTCCGCCGTACGGGCGAGGCGGGCCACGATGTCCAGATCCCTCTCCACCACGGGGGCGATCCCGGGGCGCTGGACCTTGACCACCACTTCCTCTCCCGACCGCAGCCGCGCGAGGTGGACCTGCGCGATCGAGGCCGCCGCCAGCGGCTTGCGCTCGAACGAGGCGAAGACCTCCTCCACCGGCCCGCCCAGCTCTCCGGTGACGACGCGCTCGATCTCCTCCCAGGGCGCGGGCTCGACCCGGTCCTGCAGCAGGCGCAGTTCCTCGACGAACTCGGGCGGCAGCAGGTCGCCGCGGGTGGACAGGATCTGCCCCAGCTTCACGAACGTGACCCCGCCCTCGTCGAGCGCCTCGCGCAGCGAGCGGGCCAGCCGTAAGCGGCTGGAGGGGGCGCCCAGGTCGGGGTCGCGGCCGCGCAGATAGGGGCCGAGGCCGTGGCGGACGAGAATGCGGGTGATGCGCAGATAGCGTCGTGATCGTCCTGCCCGCCGCCGGATCGCGGCCACCGCCTCCAGAGGGCCCGGGATCGATCCGTCGGCACCAGGGCCTCGGCGATCGCCAGGAACACCATCGAGGCCAGCAGCGCGCAGGCGTACGCGAGGATGATGAACCACAGCGGGGTGATTCCGGCCTGGTCCCCCACCACCGGGCCGACCAGGGCTTGAGAGACCGGGCCGACCAGCAGGACGGCGAGGGCGGCGCCGAGCAGCGTTCGGATCGTCCCGAAACGCAGGCCGAGAAGCCGCCGGGCGGCCAGTGCGAAGGCCGCGACCATCACGACGGCCGTCACCACGAAGGCGACCAATATCAACGCGTCCAACCGTCGCCCCCGATGCAGCGCTCGCCGTGATCGCCGAAACTCTAGCCGTCGCGCCCGTCGGACGATCGCGGGCGTGGACCGGCCCGGGGCGTGCGGCACGCCCCGGGCCGGCTCAGTGATCCTCTAGCGCTTCACGCGCACCCAGTCGCTCCGGCTGGTGGAGCGATCGGCCTCGCCGTTCCCGGCGAAGACGACCCTCCAGTAGCCGGACGCGGACGCCTTGGTCTTGCCCCAGAACCTGCCGGTGCTGTTCGTCCACAGCGTCTTGACGTAGTGCCAGGAACCGCCGGCCTTCTTGAACCACACGGTCACCCGCTGGTGGCCGTAGCCCTCCCAGCCGTCGTCCCAGGCCTGGAGCTGGCCCCGGAAGGTGAGGTACCTGTGATACCTGACCGGCTCGGGCGCGGCGTTGAACTGGACGACCCGGGTGTCGGCCTTGGGCGCGGGCGTGGGCGGAGGCGTCGGCCGGGGCACGCGGACCGTCACGTAGTCGGTCGCGCTCGCCGAGTATCCCGCTCCGCCGGCGCCGTCGAACTCGGCCCGCCACCAGCCGGAGGTCCTCGCCGTGACGTCCGCCCAGAAGCGGCCAGCGGAGTCGGTCCAGTCGGAGGTGACGTACTGCCAGCGGTAGCCGCCGGCCGGCTTGAACAGGATCTTCACCTGCCGGCCCGGGTAGCCGCTCCAGCCGGCGAAGCCGGAGATCTCCAGCCGGCCGCGCAGGCGCAGCGCGTCACCGGCGTCGACGGGCTCGGGGGAGGCGTCGAATCCGGTGATCCGGGTGCGGCTGTCCTGGGCCCTGACGTCGACCCGGTCGCTGTCGCTCGTCGCGGGCTCGGCGTCGGAGGCGCCTTCGAACTCGGCGCGCCACCAGCCGCTCCTGACCGCTCTCTCGTCGACGGAGAACCGGCCGTTCCGGTCGGTCGTCACCGAGCCGACCCGGCTGTAGGAGCCGCCGACCGGCTTGAAGGCGAGGTACACCCGCTGCCCGTCGTACGCCTGCCGGCCGCCGCCGTCCCGGTAGGTCAGCGCGCCGGTCAGCCTGATCCGGTCGCCCCGGTCGACGACGTCCGGTGCCGCGTCGAAGTCGAGGTCGGTGGTCCAGTGGACCTGGAACTCCTTGGTCGCGACGCCGCCGTCGGCGCGCACCTGCAGCTTCCAGACGCCCGGCTCGTCCCTGAAGGTGAAGCCGTACCTGGCCGTGTAGGCGCCGGAGCCCGCGGGGCCCGACGTCGCGGGGGCCGGGTCCAGCGTCACGATCCGGCCGTCGCGGTCGACCAGCCTCGCCGCGCCCTTCTCGGACGCCTTGTAGGTGAAGGTCGCCGTCGTGCCCGCGCCGCCGGCGACGACGACCGGACTGGGGGAGACGGTCAGGTCACTGGGACCCGCTGCCGTCGCCGCGCCGGCGGTGGCCGGGAGCGCGACGAGGGCCGCCCCTCCCAGAGCCACTGCCGCGATCGCGGCATGGATGCGTTTCAACATTCCGGTGAACCATCCTTCCCGGTGGTTGAACGCGGCCTGAGGGTGCCACGTCATTCATTACGAGTAGACGGGCGAACACCGGCGATGGTTTAGTGCTCTGACTTATCGTCATCGATTTGTGTCAAAAGGAATGATCCATAACCGCTCGTGCACGGAGTTGTCGCTGTGCGGGACGGAGCGTGCATCGTGCGACATAATCGGCCCTGTGGTGCGGGACGCTGTGGAGACGCATTTCGCCGAGGCCGTCGGGGCGCTGACCCCCGGACCCTCCCGGGATCCGGACCTGCCGGTGCGGCCGGGCACGGGCCTGACGGGGACGCGGTGCCGTGAACTGTTCGCCGTGCAACTCGGCAGCCGGCTCCTCGACGTCGCCGCCCGCGTCATGCGTGAGCGCGACGAAGGCTTCTACACGATCGGGTCGTCGGGGCACGAGGGCAACGCCGCCGTGGCCGCCGCGCTCCGCGTGGACGACCCCGCGCTCCTGCACTACCGGTCCGGCGCCTTCTACCTGACCCGTTCCGCTCAGGCGGGGCGGCTGGCCGAGGAGGGGCTGCGCGACGTGCTGCTGGGGATCGCGGCGTCGGCCGAGGAGCCGATCGCGGGCGGCCGGCACAAGGTGTTCGGTCACCCCCGCCTCGCGGTCATCCCGCAGACCTCCACGATCGCCAGCCACCTGCCGCGCGCCGTCGGCGTCGGCTTCGCGATCGAGCGGGCGCGCATGCTCGGGCTGCCCTCACCCTGGCCCGGGGACGCCGTCGCCGTCTGCAGCTTCGGCGACGCGTCGATGAACCACGCCTCCGCGCTGACCGGGCTGAACACCGCCGCGTACGGCCGCTTCCGCGGGCTGCAGATCCCGGTGCTGTTCGTGTGCGAGGACAACGGCCTCGGCATCAGCGTGAAGACGCCGCCGGAGTGGATCGCGCAGGCCAGGCACCCCCTGCTGGAGTACTTCCAGGCCGACGGCTGCGACCTGGCCGAGACCTACGACGCGGCGCTGCGCGCCGTCGAGCACGTGCGGGCCAACCGCGCCCCGGCGTTCCTGCACCTGCGCACCGTGCGGCTGATGGGCCATGCCGGCTCCGACGTGGAGGTCGGCTACCGCACCCGCCGGGAGATCGCCGCCGACCTGGACCGCGACCCCCTCGTCCGTACGGCGCGGCTGCTCGTGGAGGCGGGCCTGGCCGAGCCCGACGAGCTGCTCGCACGCTACGAGGCCGAGCGCGACCACGTGCTGAAGCTGGCGTCGGAGTGCGCGGCGGCGGCCCCGGCCTCGCGACGGCGGCGGAGGTGGATGGCCCCGCTCGCGCCGCGCCGTCCCGAGGCCGTGGCCGCCGAGGCCGTACGGTCCGCGCCCGCCGAGGCGCGCGAGCGCGCCTTCGCCACCCCGCCGGAGCAGGAGGGCAGGCTGACCGTCGCCCAGGCGGTCAACCGTGCGCTGGCCGACGCGATGGCGCTGGACTCCGGGGTCCTGGTGTTCGGCGAGGACGTGGCCCGCAAGGGCGGCGTGTACGGCGTGACGCGCGGGCTGCTGCGCAGGTTCGGGGCCGAGCGGGTCTTCGACATGCTGCTGGACGAGCAGGCCATCCTCGGCCTCGCCCTCGGGGCGGGGGTGTCGGGGCTGCTGCCGGTGCCGGAGATCCAATACCTCGCCTACCTGCACAACGCGCTTGATCAGATTCGCGGCGAGGCGTCGACCATGCAGTTCTTCTCGCAGGGCGCGTATCGCAATCCACTGGTCGTACGAGTCGCCTCATATGCCTATCAAAAGGGCTTTGGGGGACATTTCCATAATGACAACTCAATTGCCGCATTGCGCGATATTCCCGGCATGATCGTCGCGTCTCCGGCGCGGCCCGACGACGCCGCCGCGATGCTGCGCACCTGCCTGGCCGCCGCCCGCGCGGACGGCAGCGTCTGCGTGTTCCTCGAGCCCATCGCGCTGTACCACACGCGTGATCTCTTCGAGGAGGGCGACGGCGGCTGGCTCGCGCCGTACACGCCGCCGGCGCGTTGGGCCGAGACGCACGTCCCGGTCGGCCGCGCCCGCTCCTACGGCGACGGCCGCGACCTGACCATCGTCACGTACGGCAACGGCCTGCGGATGAGCCTGCGGGCGGCGGTCAGGCTCACGGCGGAGGACCTGGGCTGCCGGGTGCTCGACCTGCGGTGGCTGTCGCCGCTGCCGGTCGACGACCTCATGCGCGCCGCCGAACTGACCGGCCGCGTGCTGATCGCCGACGAGACCCGTCACAGCGGCGGCGTCTCCGAGAGCGTGATCGCGGCGCTCGTCGACAACGGCTTCCGTGGCCCGATCTCCCGGGTGACCTCACAGGACAGCTTCGTGCCGCTCGGCCCGGCCGCCGACACCGTCCTGCTGTCGGAGTCCGACATCGAACGCGCCGCCCGCAAACTGCTCGCCTAGACCGTGCGTCCACCCCTCGTGGCGCTCGCTCAGTCCGTCCCCAGGAGAGGTCGACTTCCGGGCCGGCGGCTCGACGGGTCATGACGCGAGCCCGGCGACGAGGGGGATTCAGAGCCGGGACAGCGCGGCGCGGGCCATGGTGCGGAGCAGATCGGCCATGGCCTCGGGGGCGAGCTCCCCGGCGCTGCGCGGGGTGGAGTTGAGCAGGCCGAAGACCGCGTGTGTGGCGGCGCGCAGCCGCGCGGGCGGGCACGCGGGGTGCAGTTCGGACAGCACGGTCACCCACTCCTCGACGTACAGCCGCTGCAGCCGCCGGATGGCCCGGCGGGCCTGCTCCGGCACGTTGTCCAGCTCGCGCTCGTGCACGCGGATGAGCGCGGGGTGGGTCAGCGCGAACTCGATGTGCCCGGACAGCAGCGCGTCGAGCGCGGCCTCCGCGGTGTCCGGGTCGGCGGTGGTGGCCAGCCGCGCCCCCTGCTCGTGCAGCCGCTCGCTGATGTCCAGCAGCATCTCGGTGAGCAGGGCCTCCTTGCCGTTGAAGTGCCGGTAGAGCGCCGGCCCCGACACGCCCACGGCCGTGCCGATGTCCTCGATGGACACGCCGTGGAAGCCGCGCGCCGCGAAGAGGTCCGCGGCCGCTTCGAGGATCTCGGCCCGCCGATTGCGGGTAGGGGTCTTCACGGTCCTCCCAGTCTGCACGGCACCATGGTAGACGGAGTCTGTTAATGATGATTAACATCCGAGCATGAGCACGAGTGACTGGCCGGTGCTGGAGAGCCGGTGCGACCCGGGCGGTGAGCCGTACAAGCGCAACGCGGAGGCGAACGAACGCCTGGTGGCGGACCTGCGGGAACGGCTCGCGGCGGCGGCGCGTGGCGGCCCCGAGCGGGCCAGGGCCAGGCACGTCCAGCGCGGCAAGCTGCTGCCCAGGGACCGCGTCGACACGCTCCTCGACCCCGGCGGGCGCTTCCTGGAGCTGTCCCCGCTCGCGGCCACCGGCATGTACGACGACCAGGCCCCGGCCGCCGGGATCATCACCGGCGTGGGACGGGTGGCCGGACGCGAGGTCGTGATCGTGGCCAACGACGCCACCGTCAAGGGCGGCACGTACTACCCGATCACGGTCAAGAAGCACCTGCGCGCCCAGGAGGTCGCCCTCCACAACAACCTGCCGTGCGTGTACCTGGTCGACTCGGGCGGCGCGTTCCTGCCCAAGCAGGACGAGGTCTTCCCCGACCGCGAGCACTTCGGGCGAATCTTCTACAACCAGGCCACCATGTCGGCGCGGGGCATCCCGCAGATCGCGGCCGTGCTCGGCTCCTGCACCGCGGGCGGGGCGTACGTCCCGGCGATGAGCGACGAGGCCGTTATCGTCCGCAACCAGGGCACGATCTTCCTGGGCGGGCCGCCGCTGGTGAAGGCCGCCACCGGCGAGACCGTCACCGCCGAGGAACTGGGCGGCGGCGACGTCCACGCCCGCGTCAGCGGCGTCACCGACCACCTCGCCGAGGACGACGCGCACGCCCTGAAGATCGTTCGGGACATCGTGTCGACGCTCGCCCCGAGAGGCCCCCGCCCCTGGGAGGTCGCCCCCGCCGAGCCGCCGCTGTGGGACCCGCGTGACCTGTACGGCATCGTCCCCCAGGACACCCGGCAGCCGTACGACGTGCGCGAGGTGATCGCCCGGGTGGTCGACGGCAGCCGGTTCCTGGAGTTCAAGGCCGAGTACGGCCCGACCCTGGTCACCGGGTTCGCCAGGATCCACGGGCACCCCGTGGGCATCGTGGCCAACAACGGCATCCTGTTCGGCGAGTCGGCGCTCAAGGGCGCGCACTTCATCGAACTGTGCGACCGGCGGTCGATCCCGCTGGTGTTCCTGCAGAACATCAGCGGCTTCATGGTCGGCAAGGCGTACGAGGCCGGGGGCATCGCCAAGCACGGCGCGAAGATGGTGACGGCGGTCGCCTGCGCCCGGGTGCCGAAGTTCACCGTGATCATCGGCGGCTCGTTCGGCGCGGGCAACTACGCCATGGCCGGCCGCGCCTACTCGCCCCGCTTCCTGTGGATGTGGCCGAACGCCCGCATCTCCGTCATGGGCGGCGAGCAGGCGGCAACCGTGCTCACCATGGTCGGCGACGCCGACGCCGACGAGATCCGGGCGCAGTACGAGCACCAGGGCAACCCCTACTACTCGACCGCCCGCCTGTGGGACGACGGGGTGATCGACCCGGTGGACACCAGGACCGTCCTCGGCCTGGCGCTCGGCGCCGCCGCGAACGCCCCCCTTGAACCTGTCGGCTACGGCGTCTTCCGGATGTGAGGCAGTGTTGATGACTCGTTCACCGGCTCCTCGTTCGCTTCGCGAGCGGCTCGTTCCTCACCGCTCACTCCGCTCACTGCGTCGGGTTCTCTCGTGATGTTCTCCAGTGTCCTGATCGCCAACCGGGGCGAGATCGCCGTCCGGATCATCCGTACGCTGCGCGCGATGGGGATCCGCGCGGTCGCCGTGTACAGCGACGCCGACCGCGACGCCCGCCACGTGCGCGAGGCCGACCTCGCCGTACGGCTCCCGCGCGGTTACCTCGACATCGACGCGATCGTCGAGGCCGCCCGGGCGAGCGGCGCCGAGGCGATCCACCCCGGGTACGGCTTCCTCTCCGAGAACGCCGAGTTCGCCCAGCGCTGCGCGGCCGACGGCCTGGTGTTCGTCGGCCCGCCGGCCGAGGCCATCGAGGCCATGGGCGACAAGATCCGGGCCAAGGAGACGGTCGCCCGGGCGGGTGTGCCGGTCGTGCCCGGCGGCGCGGAACCGCACGACGACCTGGCCGAGGTCGCCGAGCGCATCGGCTTCCCCGTGCTGATCAAGCCGTCCGCGGGCGGGGGCGGCAAGGGCATGCTGCGGGTCGAGTCCGCCAACGCCCTGGCCGCGGCCGTCGAGTCGGCCCGCCGTACGGCGACGGCCGCCTTCGGGGACGGCACCCTGCTGATCGAGCGGTTCGTGGACCGGCCCCGGCACATCGAGATCCAGATCATGGCCGACGGCCACGGGAACGTCGTCCACCTCGGCGAGCGTGAGTGCAGCCTGCAGCGGCGCCACCAGAAGATCGTCGAGGAGGCGCCCTCGCCGCTGCTCGACGACGAGACGCGGGCCCGCATGGGGGCGGCGGCGGTGCAGGCCGCCCGGTCGGTCGGTTATGTCGGCGCTGGGACGGTCGAGTTCATCGTCCCCGGCTCCAACCCCGGCGACTTCTTCTTCATGGAGATGAACACGCGGCTGCAGGTCGAGCATCCGGTCACCGAGATGGTCACGGGCCTCGACCTGGTCGAACTGCAACTGCGGATCGCGGCGGGGGAGCTGCTGCCGTTCGGGCAGGACGAGGTGCGCCTGCGCGGCCACGCCGTCGAGGCCCGCGTCTACGCCGAGGACCCGGCCCGCGACTTCCTGCCGACCGGCGGCCGGATCCTCGCCCTGCGCGAGCCCGCGGGCGAGGGCGTGCGGTTCGACTCCGGGCTGACCGGAGGGATGGCCGTGGGCAGCGACTACGACCCCATGCTGGCCAAGGCGGTGGCCTGGGCCCCCGACCGGGCGGGCGCGCTCGCGGCCCTCGACCGGGCGCTGGCCTCGACCGTGATCCTCGGGGTCACCACGAACATCGGGTTCCTGCGCGCGCTGCTGGCCGACCCCGAGGTCGCGGCCGGGCGGCTCGACACCGGGCTGGTGGAGCGGCGGCTCGGCGACCTGGTGACCGGCGGGGTGCCGGACGAGGTGCTGGCGGCGGCCGCGCTCGTCTTCCACGCGGGGTTCCACACCGGGTTCCACGTCTCCGGGCGTACGACGGACGACCCGTGGGACGTCGCGGACGGCTGGCGCGTCGGGGAGCCCGCCTGGACCGTGCACCGGCTCGGCGTGCCCGTACGGGTCCGGGGCGCCGCCGATGACGCGGAGATCGAAGTTAACGATCGTTCACTTGGCCGTGCGCGGCTGGAGTGGACCGGCACCGATGAGGCGGCGGTCACCCTCGGCGGCGTCACCCGGCGGTACGCGGTGGCCCGGAACCGCGACACGGTGTGGCTCGCCGAGGGTGGTCGCGCATGGCCCGTCACCCGGCACGATCCCGGCGACCCGAAGGACCGGCAGGGCGGGGCGCTCGCCGGCGACGGAGTCGTACGCAGCCCGATGCCGGGAACGGTGCTGCTCGTGAAGGCGGCGGAGGGCGACCGGGTCACCGCGGGGCAGCCGCTGGTCGTCGTGGAGGCGATGAAGATGGAACACACCCTGACGGCGCCGGCCGACGGCGTGCTCGCCGAGCTGCGGGCCCGGCCGGGGCAGACGGTGGAGCTGGACGCGGTCCTGGCGAGGGTGACGCCGTGCGAGTGACGATCTACGAGGTCGGCCCGCGCGACGGCCTGCAGAACGAGTCGGCCGTCGTGCCCGTCGAGGTCAAGCGCGAGTTCATCGGGCGGCTGGCCGAGGCCGGGCTGACGACCATCGAGGCGACGAGCTTCGTCCACCCCAAATGGGTGCCGCAGCTCGCGGACGCCGGGGAACTGCTGGAGAGCCTGCCCCGGGTGCCCGGGGTCCGCTACCCGGTGCTCGTCCCCAACGAGCGGGGCCTGGACCGCGCGCTGGAGCAGGGAGTGACCGACATCGCGATCTTCGGCAGCGCCACCGAGTCGTTCGCCCAGCGCAACCTGAACCGGACCGTCGAGTCGCAGTTCGAGATGTTCGCCCCCGTCGTCGAACGGGCCCTCGCCCACGGCATGCGGGTCAGGGCGTACGTGTCGATGTGCTTCGCCGACCCGTGGGAAGGACCGGTCGCACCCGAGCAGGTCGCCCGGGTCGGGCGCAGGCTGCTCGACCTCGGCTGCTACGAGCTGTCGCTCGGCGACACGATCGGCGTCGGCACGCCCCGGCACGTCGAGGCGCTGCTCGACGCCTTCGCCGCGGCCGGCGTCGGGCCCGACCGGCTGGCCGTCCACTTCCACGACACGTACGGACAGGCCCTCGCCAACACGCTCACCGCGATCAAGCGGGGGATCACGGTCGTGGACTCCTCCGCCGGCGGCATCGGCGGCTGTCCGTACGCCAAGAGCGCCACCGGCAACCTCGCAACCGAGGACCTGCTCTGGATGCTCGACGGTCTCGGCGTCGAGACCGGGGTGGACGTCAGGTCGCTGGCCGCCACCAGCCTCTGGCTCGCCGAAATCCTGGGGCGGCCGAGCCCCTCCCGCGTCGTCCAGGCTCTCGCCAAGGAGATCTAGATGCTCAACGACGAGCACGTCGAACTGCGCAAGTCGGTCGAGGAGTTCGCCCGCGAGGTGGTGGCCCCCGTCATCGGGGACTACTACGAGCGGTGCGAGTTCCCGTACGACATCGTCCGGAAGATGGGCGCGATGGGCCTGTTCGGCCTGCCCGTCCCTGAGGAGTACGGCGGCATGGGCGGCGACTACTTCGCGCTGTGCCTGGCCCTGGAGGAGCTGGCCAGGGTCGACTCCTCGGTGGCGATCACCCTGGAGGCGGCGGTCTCGCTGGGCGAGATGCCGATCCTGCGGTTCGGCACGGACGCCCAGAAGCAGCGGTGGCTGCCGAAGATGGCGGCGGGGGAGGTCCTCGGGGCGTTCGGGCTGACCGAGCCCGGCGGCGGGTCGGACGTGCCGGGCGGCATGCGCACCACGGCCGTCCTCGACGGCGGCGAATGGGTGATCAACGGCTCGAAGGCGTTCATCACCAACTCGGGCACCGACATCACCGGCGTCGTCGCGGTGGCGGCGATCACCGGCCGAAGGGAGGAGGGCAGGCCGGAGATCTCCACGATCCTCGTGCCGTCGGGCACGCCTGGCTTCACGGTGTCGAAGAAGTACTCCAAGGTCGGCTGGTCGGCCTCCGACACCCGGGAGCTGTCGTTCGCGGACTGCCGCGTCCCCGAGGAGAACCTGCTGGGCGAGCGCGGCCGGGGCTACGCGCAGTTCCTCCAGACACTGGACGAGGGCCGGGTGGCCATCGCCGCGCTGTCGGTGGGCCTCGCCCAGGGCTGCGTGGACGAGTCGCTGCGGTACGTGCGGGAGCGCCGGGCCTTCGGTCAGGAGATCGGCCGCTACCAGGCCATGCAGTTCAAGATCGCCGACATGGAGGCCAGGGTGCACACGGCCCGGCTGGCCTACTACCACGCCGCCGAGCGGATGCTGGCCGGTCTGCCGTTCAAGAAGGAGGCGGCGATCGCCAAGCTCGTGTCGTCCAACGCCGCGATGGACAACGCCCGCGACGCCACGCAGATCTTCGGCGGCTACGGCTTCATGAACGAGTTCCCCGTCGGCCGCTTCTACCGGGACGCGAAGATCCTGGAGATCGGCGAGGGCACCAGCGAGGTGCAGCGCATGCTCATCGCCCGCGAACTCGGCCTGCCCGCCTGAGCCGGTTCCGTCTGGCCCGGATCGCTCGCCCTCGGCCGTGTGCCCGTTGTAAACTGACTTCGATTCCTCCCCGTCGTCCCAAGGGACTGGCGGGGATTTTTCTGTGCGGTGTAGCGAAACCTGGTATCAGAGAGTAGTGACCCCCGCACGCCTCGTACTTTTCCTGGACTACCAGAACGTTCATGGCTCGGCCTTGCGTGCCTTCTGGCCTCGTGGCACACACCCGGCAGAAGGCCACGTCGATCCTCACCGCCTCGGCACTCTCATCGCGAGCCTACGCACCGCGAACGGCTGGGCAGGCCCAGTCCAGATCGGCAACCGGCAGCCACCGCCGCCAACGACCGCCAGACATCCGCTTGGCACGTCGCGCCCCTGGTGCCATTGGCTGAGTGAGGAGGACTACCAGGCCGTCCTCGATTCCACCGACTATGGCCGGTCGCGAAGCTGAAGGCTCTGGTTCGGGCGCCTGAGGTTCAGCGGGTGGCGAAATGCCGGAGACCGGTCCGAGACGTCGAGCACCGTGGGTGCCGGCAAGGAACGGAGGGCTGGCATGGCGGTCGAGATCGTGTACGAGACGCATTCGATCACGGAGGACAACGAGAGAGGCGTCGCCACAGGATGGCTGCCGGGCAGGCTCTCCGAAGCAGGGCGGCGGCTCGCGGCCGAGCTCGGCGAGCGGCGCAGGAACACGGGTCTCGCGGCCGTGTTCGTCTCCGACCTGCACCGCGCGGTGGAGACGGCCCGGATCGCGTTCGAGGGCACGCCGATCCCCATTCGGCAGGATCCACGGCTGCGCGAATGCGACTACGGCCCGCTCAACGGCGGCCCGGTCTCGCTGGTCGCCGCCCGGCGGGCCGCGCACATCGACGTGCCCTTCCCCGGGGGCCAGAGCTACCGCCAGGTGGTCGAGGCCACGGAGAGCTTCCTGCGTGATCTGGCCGCCGACTGGGACGGCGCCCGTGTGCTCGTCGTCGCCCACTCGGCCAACAGGTGGGCGCTGGACTGCCTGCTGACCGGCGCACGCCTGGAAGACCTGGTGGACGCCCCCTTCGCCTGGCAGCCGGGCTGGCACTACGTGCTCCCGGACGGATGGACAGGGCGAGCCTCGCCGCCGCAACCGTAGGGGCTCTCCGACGGCTAGGGCATGGTCCGGGGCGGGAGGACGGTGAGGTACAGCGGGGCGTGGCCGTCGTAGCCGAGCCCGTGCTGGTTCCACGGGACGTCGGCGGGCCGGGGCTGGACGTTGCCCGCCGTGTCGCGGGCCCGTGACATCACGCGGTATCGCCCCGGCCGCGCCCCTCGCCACGGCACCTCGAACCGCACCCAGATCAGCGGCTCGGGCGGGGTGAGGAGCGTCGCACCGCGCCAGGGCATCTCCGGCATCCAGCGCCCGGGGGCGAACAGCCGCTCGATCGCGACGTCGACGCGGTCGATCGTCCCGGCGCCGGACCAGGCCCGGCCGTGCAGCGTGTGGTCGCCCGGCGGGAGCGTGACGCCGTCGTCGAGTTCGAGGGCGCTGCGGACCGGCCGACGGTCGGCCGGACGGGGGTGGGATAGGACGGGCCGATGAGCACCTGGTTACGCTGTGGGCCCTGCGGAGGCAGGCGCCGTACGGACGCTTCGATCGTGCCGAGCCACTTCACCGCCGTGTTGGCGCCCCACCCGGACATGAGGGCGCGCAGCGGGTAGCCGTGGTCGGCGGGCAGGTCGGCCCCGTTCATGTGGTGCACCAGCAGGCTGTCGTCCCGCAGGGCCTTGCCGGCGGGGACGACCTCCGAGTAGTGCACGGTCCCCTCCGGGGTGGCGATCTCGTCCAGGCCGGTGAACCGCACGTCCACGGCGTGGCCGAGTCCGGCCGCCGCGAGCACGTCCCCGACCCGTACGCCGGTCCACTCGGCGGCGCCGACCGCGCCGAAGTGCCATTGGGTGTAACCGGTGGGTAGCCATCGGCCGTCGCCCGACGGCGGGAGCTCCGGGAAGAAGGCCGAGCAGTTCGCGCCGCAGTCGAGGGTGCGGCGCAGGGTGACCTGAGGCAGCGCGAGCAGGTCCGCGTACGAGAACGACCTGGGACGCGAGACCGCGTCGCCGGTGATCCTCAGTCGCCACGACGAACGGTCGATGTGCGGCGGGCGGGCCCGGTTGTGGATGTAGAACCGGTCGTTGGGGATCAGGTCCCCATATCCGCCGACCGGACCCCACTTCATCTCCTCCGAGCCGTTACCCCGATGGGAGAAGTAACGGGACGGGGTCTCCTGCACGACGAAGTCCTGCCGGGCGGTTCCGGGGGCGGCCTGCCGCGGTGGCGCCTGCCGTACGGCGGCGAGGGTCAGCGGTCCCGCGGCCGAGTAGGCGAGGAACCGGCGGCGGGAGCATCCCGTCTCTCCGCTCCCGGTGCGGTCGTGTCGACGACGATCTTCCATGGCCCTCACCTCGACGTATACCTGCCCATTTCGGGGCAAGTGCCTCGGTCAGGCGATGGTGTAGCGGAGTTCCGGGCGGCCGGGGCCGCCGTACCGCGGGACCCGGCGCGCGACGCCGGTGTCGACGAGGTGTTCCAGGTAGCGCCGGGCCGTCACCCGGGACACGCCCACGGCCGCGCCCACGGCCTGGGCCGACATGCCGTCGGCGGCGTCCCGCAGCGCGCCCGCCACCGCCTCCAGGGTGTCGGCCGTCATCCCCTTGGGCAGATGGGGGCGGGCGGTCCCGCGCAGGGTGGACAGCGCCCGGTCCACCTCGCCCTGGCCGCTGACCTCGCCCGGTCCGCTGATCGACGAGCGGAACGCCGCGTATCGTTCGAGCTTCTCCTGCAGCAGGGCGAAGGTGAACGGCTTGAGCAGATACTGCACCACCCCGGCGGAGACGGCGACCTGACCACCGACAGGTCCCGCGCGGAGGTGACGGCGATGACGTCACAGGGGAGGCCCGCGGCCCGCATGGCCCGGCAGACGTCCAGCCCGTGCATGTCCGGCAGGTAGAGGTCGAGAAGCACGAGATCCACCGGTTCGCGGCGCAGCGCGCGGACGGCGTCGCCGCCGGACCGGGCCACGCCGGCGACCCGGAAGCCCGGCACCCGCTCGACGTACAGGCGGTTCGCCTCGGCCGTGAGCTCCTCGTCCTCCACGATCAGGACCGAGATCACGGCCGCACCTCCTCGCGCGCCGGGTCGCGTGTCACGCCGTCGTGGGCCGGCCGGGGCGGCAGCGGGAGCCGTACGGTGAAGACCGCACCCTGGCCACCGGCGCCCTGGCCACCGGCACCCTGAGCACCGGTGCCCACCTCGATGCCGCCGCCCAGGCGCCGGGCCGCCTGCCCCGCCATCGCCAGGCCGAGCCCCCGGCCGTCGCCCTTCGTGGACCAGCCGCGCCGGAACACGTCCCGTACGACGCCGGGGTCGAGCCCGGGACCGCTGTCGGCGACCCGGATCAGGAACGTGCCGTCCTCGGCGCGCAGGTGGACGCGGACCCGGGCGGGCGGCGTGCCCTGGACGGCGGCGTCGATCGCGTTGTCGATCAGGTTGCCGACGATGGTCACGAGGTCGCGGGCGTCGAGGGCGACGTCGTCGAGCTCGCTGTCGGGACTGATCACCAGGTCGACCCCGCGCTCGGCGGCCGCCGCGCTCTTGCCGAGCAGCAGCGCCGCGAGGACGGGTTCGCGGACCGCGCCCACGACGCGGTCGGTGAGCCGCTGGGCCGCCCGCAGCTCCGCGGTGGCGAACTCCACCGCCTGGTCGGCTCGGCCCAGCTCCACGAGCGCGACGACCGTGTGCAGCCGGTTGGCCGCCTCGTGGGCGGCCGAGCGGAGCGACTCGGCGAAGCCACGTTCGGCGTCGAGCTGCCCGGTGAGGGCCTGCAGCTCGGTGTGGTCGCGGAGCGTGACCACCGTGCCGAGCGAGCGCGCGCCGGAACGGACCACGGCGGCGCTCGCCACCAGCACGCGCTCCCCGGTCAGGTGGATCTCGTCGGATCGGCTCTCCCCGGAGCCGAGCATCGCGGCCAGCGAGGAAGACAGGCCCAGGTCGCCCACGTGCCGGCCCTCCGCGTCGCCGGGCAGGCCGAGCAGCTCGCGGGCGCCGTCGTTGGCGAGGGTCAGCCGGCCGTCCCGGTCGACGAGCAGCAGCCCCTCGCGCACCGCGTGCAGGATCGCGTTGTGGTACTCGTACATGCGGCTCAGCTCCGCCGGGCCCAGCCCGTGCGTCTGGCGGCGCAGGCGGCGCCCACCAGGTAGGCGCCCGCGATGCCCGCCGCCAGGCCGAGCAGGCCGGTGAGGAGGGCCGCGCCGATCTGCTCGCGCACCTCGGCACTGATCTTCGCCACCGTGATGCCGGCGCTGACCAGTGCCCGCACCCGGCCGGTGGCGTCCCGCACGGGGGTGACGGCCCGTACGGACGGCCCGAGGGTGCCGGTGTAGGTCTCGGTGAACGTGTGCCCGGCCAGCGCGGGCGCCGTGGTCCCGAGGAAGCGCCCGCCGATCTGCCGGGGGTTGGGATGGGTGTACCTGCGGCCGTCCCTGCTCATGATCGTGATGAAGTCGAGCCCGGCCTCCGCGCGCACCCGCTCCGCGTACGGCTGGAGCACGGCCGAGGGATCGGGGTCGTCCAGCGCGTCGAGCACGGTGGGCGCGTCGGCCACGCTGATCGCCACCGCCCTGGTCGTCCTCGCGGCCTCGTCGCCGAGAAGCTCGCGCGTACGCAGGAAGCCGAGCAGGGTGGCGCCGGCCACCGTGATCCCGACGACCAGGATCTGCAGCACGAGCACCTGCCGGGCCAGGCTCCAGCGTCCGAGCCTGGCGGTCATCGTCGTCACGGCCTCAGCGTCCTCGCTCACGTGCTGGGTCTGCGCGGATTCACGGCGCGCGCCGGTGAAAACCGCCGTGAACGAAATGTACGCAATAGTGACCCAGGTCACTACCGCGGCGCATAGTCACCGACCAGATCGCATCTTCGCCCGCGCCGTCGCGGGCCGCATGAGGACGAGGAGGGTCGTGTGACGACCACGATGAACCGGGCGCCCCGGGACCGGACCCATTACCTGTACCTGGCGGTGATCGCCGCGGTCCTCCTCGGCATCGCCGTCGGGCTGGCGGCGCCGGACGCCGGGGTCGCGCTGAAGCCGCTGGGCACGGCCTTCGTCGCCCTGATCAAGATGATGATCAGCCCGATCATCTTCTGCACGATCGTGCTCGGCGTCGGATCGGTTGCCCAGGCCGCCAAGGTCGGCAAGGTGGGCGGGCTGGCCATCGGCTACTTCCTGGTCATGTCCACGGTGGCGCTGGCCATCGGCCTGCTCGTGGGCAACGTCCTGCACCCCGGCGAGGGGCTCCAGCTGACCGACGAGCTGCGCAAGGCCGCCGAGGAGCAGGCGGCCAAGGGCGGTGAGAGCGACACGACGTCGTTCCTGCTCGGCATCATCCCGGCGACCTTCGTCTCGGCGTTCACCGAGGGCCAGGTGCTGCAGACCCTGCTGGTCGCGCTGCTGACCGGCTTCGCGCTGCAGGCGATGGGGGAGCGTGCCGCGCCCATCCTGCGGGGGATCGGCCACCTGCAGCGGCTCGTCTTCCGCGTCCTGGCGATGATCATGTGGGCGGCCCCGGTCGGCGCGTTCGGCGCCATGGCCGCCGTGGTCGGCGCGGGCGGTTTCGACGCGCTGCGCAGCCTGGCCGTGCTGATGGGCGGCTTCTATCTGACGTGCCTGCTGTTCGTGGGGGTCGTGCTCGGCGCGGTGCTGTGGCTCGGCGCGCGGATCAACCTGCTGTCCCTGCTGCGCTACCTCGGCCGGGAGTTCCTGCTCATCCTGTCCACGTCCTCATCGGAGTCGGCGCTGCCGCGCCTGATCGCCAAGATGGAGCACCTGGGGGTGAGCCGCACCGTCGCCGGCATCACGGTCCCGACCGGCTACTCGTTCAACCTCGACGGCACCGCCATCTACCTGACCATGGCGACGCTGTTCGTGGCCCGTGCGACCGGTTTCCCGCTCTCCGCCGGGGAGCAGATCGGCCTGCTGGTCTTCATGATCATCGCGTCCAAGGGGGCGGCGGGCGTCACCGGCGCGGGCCTCGCCACGCTGGCGGCGGGCCTGCAGTCGCACCGGCCGGCCCTCGTGGACGGCGTCGGCCTGATCGTGGGCATCGACCGGTTCATGTCGGAGGCCCGGGCGCTGACCAACTTCGCGGGGAACGCGGTCGCCACCGTCCTGATCGGCACGTGGGTGGGCGACTTCGACCGCTCGCGGGCGGAGGAGGTGCTGGCCGGCCGGGCCCCCTTCGACGAGGCGACGTTCGTGGACGACGAGGCCGCCGCCCCGGCCCCCGAGGCGGGCCGCGCCCCCGCCCCGGCCGGTTCACCCGTAACCGGATCAGCGGGCGGGCGGCACGAACTCCGGTTGGTCGAGCACCCGCAGCCAGCTTCCGTCGGGCTGGCGCCGTACTACCTGGGCCCGGGCCCCTGCGCCGTCCTTCGGCGGGGTAGAGGTCAGCGCGATGTCGCCGCTGACCAGGGTCGGCAGCGGCTCCTCGGGCTCGAAACGGGGGCGGTTCGCCAGCACCTTCTCCCAGAGGGCGCGGATCGCCTCCCGGCCGACCGTCACGCCGCCCGGCGGGTAGGCCAGCACGGCGTTCTCCTCGTACAGGGCCGCCACACCCTCGGCGTCCCCGGCGTTGGACCGCTCGACGAACAGGCGGGTGATGTCCTCCGGCCGCATGGCCTTCTCGTACTCCGGCATTGGTTCCTCCCGATCTCTCGTACGGCCTCCAGCCTGCCGAGCCGCCTGCCAGAAGTCCAACAGATGAATCGGATGGAAACTAGAATCAGTGGTTATGGAACTGCGCCAGCTGGAGTATTTCGTCGCGGTCGCCGAGGAGCGCAACTTCACCCGGGCCGCCGAGCGGGTGCACATCAGCCAGTCGGGCGTCAGCGCCCAGATCCGGCAGCTCGAACGCGAACTCGGCGCCGAGCTGTTCGACCGGTCCGCGCGGAGCGTCACGCTGACCGTCGCGGGGAAGGCCGCGCTCGACCACGCTCGCGCCGCGCTCGCCGCGGCCGGGGCGCTGGGACAGGCGGTGGGCGAGGTGACCGGCCTCATCCGGGGCCGGCTCACCGTCGGGATGGTCGTCGGCTGCACCGTCACGCCGCTGTTCGACGCCCTCGCCGCGTTCCACCGGGCCCACCCGGGGGTCGAGATCTCCCTGCTGGAGGACGGCTCCGACCGGCTCGTCGAAGGGGTGCGCTCCGGCGCCCTCGACCTGGCCCTCGCCGGGCTCGCCGCCGCCCCGGACGGCCTGGAGACGCTGACCGTCATCAGCGAGCGGCTCGTCGCCGCCGTCCCGCCCGGCCACCCCCTCGCGGGCCGGGACGGGGTCACCCTGCGCGACCTCGGCTCGCACCCGATCGTCTGCATGCCGTACGGCACCGGCCTGCGCACGGTGTTCGACCGGGCCTGCGCGGCCCGGGGCCTCCAGCCGGTGATCGCGCTGCAGGCCGGTGCGGCCGACGCCGTCGCCGGCCTCGCGGTCCGCGGACTCGGCGTCGCCGTACTCAGCGAGTCGATGGCCGCGGCTCACCGCGACCGGCTCACCGCGCTCACCATCGAGGACGTCGAGACGCCCGCGTTGCTCGCGCTGGCGTGGCGCGGCGGGCAGGGCCCCGCCGTACGCGAGTTCGTACGGCACGCCCGGCGGTCCTTCGCGGTCAGCGCCGTCTGAGGAGCCGTCCCGCCTGCGCCGGTCTCGCGGGGTGGGTTTGGATTGGACGTATGTGCCCAGGTACTCCTAGAGTCCCTTTCATGACGTCTGGTGATCTCCAGCTCCGGAGGGCCGAGAAGACCGACGCGGACGAGATCTTCGCACTCGCCCGCGAGTTCGCGCTGACGTTCCGGCCCGAGCGTGCGCCGTTCGACGCGGCGCTGCCGCAACTCCTGGAGAACGAGGACGCCTTCCTCATCGTCGCCACGGTCGAGGGGACCGTACGCGGCTACCTGCTGGGCTTCACCCACCTCACGCTGTTCGCCAACGGCAGGGTCGCGTGGGTTGAGGAGGCGATGATCGAGAGCGGCTACCGCCGCCACGGCATCGGGCGGCGGCTGCTGGAGGAGTTCGAGACGTGGGCGCGCTCACGGCAGGCCGGATACGTCGCGCTGGCCACCCGGCGGGCCGCCGAGTTCTACGGCGCCCTCGGCTACGAGGTGTCGGCCACCTACTACCGCAAGATGCTCCGACCGAAGATGTGAGCCCGGTATCCGCAAGCAAGCCTGACCTGGCCTGCCGGAAGCGACCCCGCGCGTCGCACCGTACACGCGGGGCCGGGGACGATCAGACCGAAGACGTGAGCTGGGCGTCCAGGCGGTAGCCGTCCACGGTCACGTAGACCGAGTCGCCTGGCCGGGCGTTCAGCCGCATCAGGACCGGCTGGAGCGAGTCGAACACCGGCTGCCGGTCGCGCCACACCAGCACGACGGCGTTGTCTCCCGGGCCGGTGACCGACAGCAGCGTCCCCGGGCGCATGCCGAGCTGGGCGGCGTACCCCTCGGGGACCGCCACCGGCTCACCGCGCAGGTGGCCGCTGGTGACGTCGATCCGCTGCCAGCGGCGCGGGTCGGAGGCCGGGCTGGAGGTCGGGCGGGGGTTCGGCACCAGATGCGGCCGGGGCACGCCCCCCGCCAGGTTCCCGTTCGGGTTCCCGTTCAGGTTGCCGTTCGTGAGCGCGTTGAGCGCGGCGAGCGCGGTGGCGGCGTCGGGCCCGTTGTTGGCCTGCGACGGGATCGGGACTCCGCCGCGACCATGGTGGTGCCCGTTCGCGCCGGGCGTACGGCGGGGCAGCGGCGCCGACTTCGCCGTCTGGCCGGGGCCGTGCCGGGTGGGCAGGGGGCCGGGCTCGGACGGGGAACCCGCCTGCGGCATCGAGTCCAGCCACGCCTTGGCGGAGTGGGCGCGGATGCCGAGCTGGCCGAGCAGCTCCACGACGTCGGCGTCCGCGGGCTTGCTCGCCAGCAACTGGCGGGTCTTCTCCCGCAGCCCCGCCAGGTCGCCGACCACGAGCCAGCCGTCCTGCAGGCGGCGGTCGGGCATCAGCGTGACCAGCACCCGCCACAGCGGCGTGCCGAGGGCCGGGACCTCGATGGGATGGGACGGGTCCGCTGCGATGAGCTGCTCCTGGGTGGCCGCGGCGCCCAGCCACTCGGTGAGCCCGAACAGATGGCCGGTGAGCGGCGCGGAGTCGGGGGAGCGCAGCCACAGCAGCACCCGCTCCTCGGCCGCGCGCTGGGCCTGGGAGAGCAGTTCGCGGTCCACGTTGAGGTTGTGCGCCAGCGTGCGCAGGCTCACCGGCTCGGCGGCGAACAGCCGCTCGGCCGCGACGGCCCTGGCGAGCGGGTCCCAGCCGCGGAACAGGCCTTCGACGACCGCGACCATCGGGTGCGCGCTGAGGTCGGCCGGCTGCCGCTCCCGCGCCGCCTCGGCCGCGGGCTGCTGGACGGGGGCGGCCGCGGGCTGCGGGATCGAGGCCCCCGGCTGCCGGGCGAAGGGCTGCGTGGCGGGCTTGGGCGGCTCCGCGACCGGCGCCTGCGACGCGGGCGACGGGGGCCGGCGACGGCGCGCCCTGCCCGGGCCGTACGGGCGCCTGCCCCTGCTGAGCGGGCGTGACGATGCTGCGCCCGGGCGGCTACACGAGCTGGTTCTTCGACGGCGCGGCGCCGTCCGAGGACGAGTGGGC
>NZ_MWJN01000065.1:0-52068 GCF_002027145.1 Microbispora sp. GKU 823
CGCAGCCAGCCGGTGATGTTCGCGTCGATCTGGTCGATCCGCCACCCGGGGTGTCCCTCGTGGTCGTGGTCGCCCAGGCTGGCCGGCCCGTTGTACTGCGACCCGACGAAGTCGATCGTGTAACGGCCCGCGGCCAGGCGCTGCCACAACCCGATCCGGTAACCGCCCGGCACCTGCGTGCCCTCGGTGATCGAGTCGCCCAGCGGCATCACCCGTACACCGCCGTTCGACTCCGCGAAGGCGGCGCCCGTGCCTATCAGCGTGCCCGTCACGGCCACGACCACGGCCAGCAGCGCCGCGGTCGACCATCGTCTCCACGTACGCACGGTCGACCCTCCATCCGAGCCGGCTGCGAGGGTGACTCCGGCGCTGACCAGGCGCAGGAGGCGTGCGATCTTCATACATACTCCTGGGGGGTGCGTGACGACCTTGGCTTTGTTAGCGCTAACATCGGTGCCTACAGGGCGAGCCCTCTCTCTGCTGACGTAGGTGGTGGTGCGGCGGAGCAAATACGACGCACCCATCCCGCGTCAAGGCTCCCGCCTTTCTCCAGCCGGCCCCCGGGTCAGCGGGTGCGCCTCATCTGCTGCGACGAGGGCGGGGCCCGTTCCTGCGGGATTCGGGAGATGAAACTTTCACTCCACCGGTCTGGTGGCGATGAGTTCTCGGTGAAGTAGACGAAACTTCACGCCGAAGAACCCGCGAGAAACGCCAGTTGAATGGCCGGAGCCGCTGTGAGGATCTTGGAAACGATCCGCCTCGGCCTTGACATGTTTCGTGCCGGCTTCCAAGCCGACTGCCCGGAGGGGTCGTCTCCGCCGATGCCGATGCCGATGCCGAGGCCGAGGCCGGGGCCGGTGGCGGGCGGCCGGGCGTGCCGCCGGTGCCGCGACGCCGTCAGGAACGGTGATCCCGGGGGCGCGCGGGTCCGGTCGTGCCGCGCAGGGAGATGGGCGGTGCGACCAGGAGATGGCCGTGCGGGGTGGCGGGGTCGGCGATGAGCCGGATGAGCATCTCGACGGCGCGGGCGCCGAGCTCGTCCGCGGGGACGTCGGCGGCGGTGAGCGGAGGGTGCAGGTTCTCCGCCCAGTGGCGCGCGCAGACGCCGGCGATGGAGAAGTCGCGGGGCACGACCAGGCCCGCCTGGGCGAGCGCGTGGTACATCCCGGGCGTGGCGGCCTCGTTGATGGTGGCGATCGCGGTCAGGCCGGGGTGCTCGTCGAGGAGCCGCTCGACGCAGGACACCCCCGATTGGGCGTCGTCGGCGCAGCACGTCTGCACACCGTCGAGACCACGCTCGGTCATCGCGCGCGTGAAACCGGCCTGGGCGCGGTGGCCGGGGCCGTACCCGGCCGCCACCAGCTCCTCCGAGCGGTTGACCAGGGCGATGCGGCGATGGCCGAGGTCGGCCAGGTGATGCACACAGTTGGCGATCAGCTTCTCGTAGTCGATGTCCACCCAGGACATCTCCTCGGCGCGGCTGGTGCGGCCGATTCCGACGAAAGGCAGCCCGGCCTGCCGCAGGCGAGTGACCCGGTCGTCCTCCAGCCGTATCTCCATGACGATGACGCCGTCCACGCGTCTGCCGCCGACCACGCGCTCGAACGACCGGTCGTGCTCGCCCCCGGACGGTGACAGCAGGACGTCCAGGTCGGCGCGTGCGGCGGCGTCGACGACGCTGGCCACGAAGCCGAGTTGCATGTCGGTCAGGCGCCGGCTGGCGGGAGGGATGACCAGGCCGATGGTGTGGGTCCTGCCCTCCTTGAGCGCCTTGGCGGCGGCGTTGGGCCGATAGCCCAGTTCGTCGATGACCGCTTGGATGCGCCGGCGCGTCTCCTCGGACACGGGGCGCTTGCCGCTGAGGGCGTACGAGACGGTGCTGCGCGCCACACCCGACCGCTTGGCGATCTCCCCGATATTCACCGGCGCTCCTCACCTGATCCGACCGATATGCACATCGTAAGTCGAATCGAGCGCATGGAACGACGACCGCGACCTACGCGACGTTCCGCTCGACCCCGTTGACGTGCAGGGTCTGTGGATTAACGGTCTTTCGAACCGATTCGAAGCCGAGAGCGGACGATCGCGCCTCGTCGAGCGTGCTCGTGTAGGCCCGCAGGGCCGGACGCCGACCGGGCGTGTGGTGCACGTCCGGCCGGCGTGGCGGTCATGGGTGAAACGTACCGGTCACCGGGTCAGCTTCGGGTCCACTTCTGGCTGGTCGTGCCGGTGCAGGACCACAGTTGCACCTTCGTGCCGTTCGAGGTGCCGAAGTTGCTCGCCTCCAGGCAGAGGCCGGACTGCACGCCGGTGACGGTGCCGTCGGCGTTGACGTTCCACTGCTGGTTGGCTTGGCCGTTGCAGTCCCAGATGATCGCTCTCGTGCCGTTCGCGGTTCCGGCGGCCTCGGCGTCCAGGCACTTGTTGCCGTACACCTGCAGTTGCCGCGAGGAGGTGTACGTCCACTGCTGGTTGGTCTGGCCGTTGCAGTCCCACAGTTGGAGCTGCGTGCCGTTCGTCTGCGACAGGTTCGGCACGTCGAGGCAGCGGCCGGCGTTGACGTTGCGCAATGCCGACGTCGACCCGCCACCGCTCGAGGGCGGCAGGAGTGTGACGGTGAAGGTGTCGTCGACGGCGGTGTGCGGAAGGTTGACGGTGGTGCCGTTGCCGGACAGGGTCACGACGGTGTTCTGGACGGTGACCGGTCCCTGCACCGCGCCGCCGCCGTTGTAGGGGATGCGCTCGACGAGAACGCGGACCTGGTTGTTCTCCACGACGCCGCTGGTGGTGTCCAGGCGCCGGAGGTTGACGGCGATGTTGCCGGTGGTGCGGCCGCCCCCGACGAGGACCTTCGCGTTCCCGCTCGCCTTGGTGGCGAAGGCGTCGTAGTTGGTGCTGGGGGTGACGGAGGCGATCTGTCCGGTCTGTGAGCCGTAGAAGCGGTAGACCCACCACTCGCCCTTCGGCGAGTACTGGCCGGAGGAGTTGTGGGTGAGGAGGTTGGCCAGGTCGTTGTGGAGGTTGCCGCCGCTGGCCCAGTTGGCGCGCAGGCCGTCGGCGCCGGCCCGCTCCAGCCGGGCGATGTACCAGGCGCCGTCGGCGGGGTTCTGCTCGTTGGAGGCGCCGTATTCGTTGATCTGGTACGGACGCGGGTGCGGGATGCCGCGGGAGTTGAGGCTGGTGTCGGCCGTCGCGACGTTGGCCACCGGGTCGCCGGGCAGCGAGTGCCAGCTGACGATGTCGGGGACGACGTTGTTGGCCTTGACGTAGTCGAGGTACTGCGTCCACCAGCCGCCGGTGGACGGTACGCAGGCGCAGCTGGGGCCCACGATCAGGTGGGAGGGGAAGGCGGCGCGGATGCGCTGGTAGGCGCGTTTCCACATCTCGAAGTACTGCGACTGGGGGCGGTTCCAGAACAGCGTGATGTTGGGCTCGTTCCAGATGTCCCACTGGACCGGTGCACCGGTGGCCCGCACGTCGTCGATGAGACGGGTGAGGAAGTTGTCGTAGTCGGTCCAGTCGCCGTTGTCGCCGGGGAAGCGGGAGATCGGGTAGCCGTCGGCGCCCCACAGGTCGTGGACGAGCAGGACGAACTGGCCGCCCAGCGACCGGGTGCGCAGCAGTTGGGCGCGGGTGGCGTTCCACCGGCGGTCGTACTTGCCGGACACCCAGCCGCCGGGGCTGTCGAGCTGGGCGCCGCCGGCCCGCATGTACCGGAACTTCACGTCCGTGAAGTAGTTGTCCGGGGGCGCGGCCGCGTTCTCGGTCATGCCGTAGATCCACCCCGATGCTCGGTAGGTCGGGGAACCGCCCGCGACCGAGAAGTCGACCGTGATGGACTCGTCGGCGGCCTGGGCCGGCGCGGCGGTCGCGACGACGGACGCGACGACGAGGGCCGCGGCGGAGAAGAGGGCGGCCAGACCGCGGCGGCGACTATGCCGCCGACTCAAGGTGATGTTCACTCGTGACTCCTTCGACGGAAAGGGGGGTGGGGATCGCAGGACGAGCCGTGGCCTTGTCCTGGACCTGTGGTGTCGCCGTCTGGCGGTCGGGGGAAGCGAAAGGGCGGTCTCAACGCAGGCGACGTGATCGAATCGATTCGCAGACAGGTTAGATTTGCGCGGGAAGGCATGTCAATCACATGTGTCCGGTTCGTAAATCGCGTATGTCCGGACAGCTGAATCCATGCAGGTTCTGTGTATCAGGGCGTCTGACTTCCAGCTCATGGTTCACTTCGAATCGATTCGCAACATGTTCTTTCCTGAACACCCTTGGACGCACGGGCGTCCGTCTCCGGTGAGCACTCGCTACCACTGGTGGCCGGGTTGGACGTCGGCTCGGGGACCGGCAGGTTCACCCCGGCGCTGGCGCGAGCGTTCGGGCCGGTGACCGGCGTCGAACCGTCTGTCCGCATGCGCGAGACAGCGCAGGCACAGTCCCGGCATCCCGGCGTGCGATATCTGATCTGGTGGCTGGACTACTTCCCGCGCGGCTTCGAGGTGGACGCCTCGATGTTCCAGCCGCTGCACGAGGTCATCGAGACGTTCACGTCGGCCGGCTGGCGCGTCGCCGGCTTCGGCACGGTCACCGAGCCGTCCTCCGGCACGCGCGGTGAGATGCTCGAACGGCTGCGCCTGCGCACCCATTCGGTCTTCGCCCAATTCACTCCCGGCGAACTGAAGGCCGGTTTCCGCCGCTTGGAGCGGGCCGTTGCCGCGGATCCCGGCGCGCCGGCGCCTGCGGCGCGCTCCGGCCGGGGGGCCGGCTCTCCTGCCGGGACGGGTCACCGCACGCGAGGCTTCTCGGAGGCGGCGGCCGTCGCGACGTCGCGGGGATAGGAGTGCCTGCCGTGGAGCAGGATGATCGCGTTCGCCACCAGGGGCGCGAGCATGATCAGAAAGGTGTACTGCAGGCCCCGCGCGCTCGTGGCGCCGCCCGAGCCGAGGACGTCGGCCAGGAATCCGAAGGTCACGGGGGCGACGGCCTCCGCACCCATGCGAAGGAACGTACGTATGCTTTCCGCGCGGCCCCAGAGCCGGAAGTGGACGACGTCGAGGCGTGCGGCGTCCAGCGGGGGATTGGCGGCGGCAAGGCACCCGGCGGCGACGAGGAAGAACGGCAACGCCGTCGACGTCGTCAGCAGGGCCGGGACGAAGAACACGGCGGTGGTCAGGTAGGCGACCGCGGGAACGATCACGCGCGCGCTGAGACGACCACGGCGAATGAGGTGGTCGGCGATCCGCCCACCGCTGAGAACGCCCGCCAGCGCGCCGAAACCGACGAGTAGGGCCGGGCCGGTGACCGCTGCCGCAGTGAGACCGTATTGCCGGGCGACGAAGAGCACGCCGAAGCCGCGCAGGCCGGCGAAGAAGAAGTATCCGACCGCAGACGCGGCGATCAACACGACGTTCGTGCGTATCCGCAGGACGTAGAGGGCCGCCTCCCACATCGGCATCCGCGTGGGGTCTCGCCGCAGCATCAGCACAGGATTGGGTTCGACGCCGCGGTCCCGCAAGGCGAAGTGCACCGCATCGCTCCGGTTCGGTGCCGTCCCGGCATCTCGCTCCGCGTCCGGAGGGTGCCCGTCCGGACGCAGCCGTCCCTGGCCGCCGCGCGTCGGCTCGGGAAGCTTACGCGTGATCACGATCACGAGGAGGATCCCGAACAGCGCGAGCAGGTAGAACGCGGCCCGCCATGACAGCAGGTGCGCCAGGTTGCCACCCACCAGCAGGCCGAATCCGACGCCGAGCATCTCTCCGCTGAGGATGAACCCGTAGACACGGGCGCGTTCACCCGGCGGGAAGAAGTCGCCGATGAGGGAGCTGAGCGTGGGCCCGGCCGTGGCCGACACGGTGCCGAGCGCCGGCCGCGACAGCAGGAGCCACTGGTACGAATCCGCCAGGCCGCCGGCCAGCATCGCCAGCACCCACAGCACGACGCTGGCGGCCAGGAGCCTGACCCGCCGTACCCGATCGGTCAGCACACCCACGGGGATGACGGCCAAGGCGGCCGAGGCCGACGACACCGCGGTCAGGGAACCGAGTTCGGTATTGGTGATGCGCAGACTCTCCTTGAGTTCCACCGCCACCGCGACGTTTATCGAGGAAGTCGGGTACACGGAGTTCACCGCGCCCTGCCCTGCCCGGTCAGGGACGGAGCACGATTTTGCCGTGCGTGTGCCCGCGTTCCAGCTCGCGGAACGCGTCCCGCACCCGCTTCAGCGGGTAGACGTGGGCGATCGGCACCTCGAGCTCCCCGCGCGCGGCGAGCCGGGCCAGCTCGCCGACCACGACCGCGCACGCCGCCGCGCCTTCGCCGTAGGTCCGGGCGCGACCTTGGCCGCGGTCTGCCAGTCGCGGATCGTGTTGATCCGCTCGGGCCGTACGCCCAGCTCCACCGCCAGGTCCACGTAGCCCTCGCCGAACGTGTCGATGAAGGCGTCGACGCTCCCGCCGGAGGCCTGCCGGATCCGCTCGGCCACCCCCTCCCCGTACTCGACCGGGACGACACCGCGATCCTTCAACCAGGCGTGGTTCGCCTCGCTCGCCAGCCCGATCACCGTGGCCCCGCGCCGCCGTGCGAGCTGTACGGCAAGGGACCCGACGCCGCCCGCCGCACCGGACACGACGACCGTGTCGGCCGGTCCGGGGTCGACCGCGAACACCGTGGCGTACGCGGTCGTGCCGGCCACGTACAACGACCCGGCCACGTCCCAGGACAGCCCCTCCGGACGCGGGGTCAGCTGCACGTCGTCCACCACGACATACTCCGCGTGGCTCGCCCTGTCGTGGGTGAAGCCGAGGACCTCGTCGCCCACGGCGACGCCACGCACCTGCGGACCGGCCTCCACCACGACGCCGGCCAGATCGCTGCCCTGCCCGGAGGGGAACGTCGCCGGCCAGCGATCGTGGCGTGCGCCCTCCCGGATCATCACCTCGCCGGGCTGGATTCCGGCCGCGCGGACCTCGACCAGCACCTGCCCGGGGCCGGGCACCGGACGCTCCACCTCCTCCACCCGCAGCACATCGATCCCGCCATACTCGTGGAACCGCACGGCCTTCATGCGTGATCACCGCTCTTCCTCGTTCGGATCGGCCTTGGACGGCCACGCCGCGACTATGCCTCCGCCGTCGACGGCTCAGGAACGGAGCGGTGTCCCTAGGATCGACGGTCCCAGGATGTGGTTGACGAACGGTGATATCACTGCCGATATGGGGATGCACCGCGACGACCTCGCCGATTTCCTGCGCCGGTCCCGAGGACGGCTGACTCCACGGGACGTCGGCCTGGTCGAGGGGCCGAGGCGGCGTACGCCGGGACTGCGCCGTGAGGAGGTCGCGGCGCTCGCCGGAATGTCGGCCGACTATTACATGCGGCTGGAGCAGGCCAGGAGCCCGCAGCCCTCGGTTCAGGTGCTGGCCGCGCTGACGCGCGCGCTGCGGCTGACCATGGACGAGCGGGACCACCTGTACCTGCTCGCCGGGCACCGCCCGCCGGAGGGGGCGCGGGCCGGGGAGTACCTGCGGCCGAGCATGCTGTACCTCCTCGACCGGCTGGACAGCGTCCCGGTCCAGGTCCTGAGCGATCTGGGCGACCTGCTGGCGCAGAACGACATGGCGCAGGCGCTGTTCGGGTGCGTGTGCACGGTGGCCCGGGAGGACCGCAACATCGTGCTGCGCTGGTTCACCGAGCCGGACGTGCGCAGCCGCTTCGCGGCCGAGGAGCACGAGGAGCACGCCCGGCAGCTGGTCGCCGACCTGCGCGCCGCGGTGGCCCGGCGGGGGGACGACGCGGCATCCCGCACACTCGTCATGCGGCTCCGCGGGGCCAGCCCGGAGTTCGCGGCGCTGTGGGACCGGCACGAGGTCGCGGTGCGCAGGTCACACCCGTACCGGCTCATGCATCCCGAGCTCGGCAGGATCGAGTTCGACTGCGAGGTGCTGGCGACGCCCGCGGCGGACCAGCGACTGCGGGTCTTCACCCCGCCGCCCGGCGGCACCGACGCGCTGGACATGCTGCGCGTGCTCGGCCCGCAGCACCGGCACGACACCGCCGCGACGGGCGCCTCGCCGAGATCATGATCGGCGCTCCGGCCGGGCAACCGGAGTTCCCGGAACGGGCGACCTTCACACCGGCTGAGAGAGCGCGGCCGGCCGAGACCGAGACGACCGGCCTCCGGCCATCTGCGGGTCCCGGCCCAGCCGCCTGACCGGCTTGATCAACAGCAGCGCCGCCACCACGCCGGCCGTCACCAGGGCCGATCCCAGCATGAAGGCGCGCGGTTCGACCAGCGCGGTGACCGGACCGGCCAGCGCCTGCCCGACTGCTATGCCCGCGACCGACCCGGCCACCTGATAGGCGTTGACCCGGTTCACCACGTCCGGCGCGATATGCGTCTGCACGCTGGTCGACCACATCACCGACCAGAACGCCAGCGCGCACCCCCCGAGCAGGTGCCCGGCCATCAGCAGCGGCAGCGGCAGCCCGAGCGCGACCGTCAGCGGCACCGCCACGTACCCGCTCAGCGCCACCGCCCCGGCCGCCAGCGGCCTGCGCGGCCTGAGCCTGATCGCCACCAGGCCGCCCAGCACGGTGCCGAGGCCGAGCGCCGCCATCACCCAGCCGTAGTCGGTCCCGATGACCTGCGACGACAGCGGCACGTACGGCCCGACCACCAGAACGCCCCAGAACACCCAGACGAGGATGACCGACCACATCCAGCTCCTGGCCGTGAACTCCTCCCAGCCCCTGCGCAGGTCGCTCAGCACGTCGGAGGGCTCCGGTCTGGGTACGGTGACCCGGACCAGCAGCAGGCAGACCCCACTGACCAGGAACGTCGCGGCGTCCACCGTGTAGACGAAGACCGGCCCGGCGACGACGATGAGGACTCCGGCGAGGGCGGGACCCACCAGCTGGGTGACCGCTTCGGCGATCTTCAGTGTCGCGTTGGCCCGCTGCGGATCTGCGGCGACCAGGGGGACCATGCCGTTGACGCCCGGTTCGAACATCCCGGCGGCCGTGCCCGACAGGAAGGCCATCACCAGCAGCAGGGCGTACGGCGGAGCACCACCCAGGAAGGCGACGGCCACGACTCCCTGGGTGACGACCCTGACCACGTCCGCGCCGATCATCAAGCGCCGGGCGCCGATCCGGTCGGCGACGACCCCGCCGAACACCATGACCAGCACGGCCGACGCGGTCCAGAGCGCGAGCACGTAGCCGACGCCCGCGATTCCATAGACTTTCCCGATCGCCAGCGCCGAGGCGACGGGCATCATGGCGTCACCGGACAGCGAGATCGTGCGGGCCCCGAAGTAGAGGGTGAAGTTCCTCGTCCACATGAGCCCCAATTCTGGAATTTTGCTGATCAGATCACCGGTGTCCCAAATGACATCATTGGGTACATTTGCGCCATGCCCCTGGATTGCCCGGAAACGCCTCCGACGCCCCTCGACCCGCATCGCGTGGTCGCCTTGGTCGCCCCGAACCAGGAGCTCTACCCGGTCACCTCCGCCTCAGCGGTCTTCGGCTACCACGGCCCCGACATCCCCCAGCACTACAGCTTCAGCCTGTGCGCCGAACACCCCGGCTCCCTCCCCACCACACTCGGCGTCCCCATCCAGGTGGACAGTGGTCTCGAAGCCCTCGACGACGCCGACACCGTGGTCATCGCGAGCTGGACCCTCACCCCCTCACCCGCCGTACTCCACGCGGTGGCCCAAGCCCATGCCCGGGGCGCCCGCATCGTCGCCGTCTGCGCGGGAATCTTCATCCCCGCCGCCCTGGGCCTCCTGGACGGCCGCCGCGCCTCCGTCCACTGGGAACTGTCCGGCGAACTCGCCGCCCGCCACCCGCGCGTCATCCCCGACGACACGGTCATCTACGTCGATCACGGCGACGTCGCCACCGCCGGAGCCTCGGCCGCCACCCTCGACCTCTGCCTTCACCAGGTCCTTCAGGAGTACGGCGCGGCCCACGCCATGCGCATCGGCCGTCAGCTCGCCGCCGGTCCGCACCGCGAGGGCTGCCAGCGCCAGTACCCTCCGCTTCCCACCACCGGCCCGATGCCGGACTCCCTGGCCCCCCTGCTCGAATGGCTCCTCTCGCGCCTGTCCGAGCAGGTGACGGTCAAGGACATGGCCGCCTACTCGGGCGTCTCCCCGCGCACCCTCACCCGCCAGTTCGCCGAGCAACTCGGCGTCCCACCCGCCCGCTGGCTGCTGGAACGCCGCCTGGCCGCCACTCGCGCCCTGCTGGAGGAGACCGACCTGCCCGTCGAGACAATCGCCACCCGCGTCGGCCTCTCCTCGGCGGTCAACCTCCGCCGCCGCTTCCACACCGCTCTGCACACCACCCCGGCCGCCTACCGCCGTTCCTTCCGCTGAACTGAGCCGAGGGTCTGTCACGAGCCGACAGGCGTGAGTACGCCTGCGAGGACCACCAGGCCCTTCCCGTACTTCTCGTCGATCTCACGCTGTAGCTCCGGTGTGGCGACCCAGACCCCGATTTCGACATGGCCCGCCCGCTCGTCCACCGAGGCCGATTGAGCGCCCTTGATCTCCTTCATCGCCCGGTCCTGGAGTGCCCGAAGCTCCGCCTCCGCGCGCTCAGCGCGGCTCAGACACAGCGCGCCACCCCACACCTCGCGGATCAGGGGCTCGCGGGCGGCCGGGTCGCCGGTGAACATCAGGTTCAGCACGAGTCGCTTGGGATCGTTGGCGTACCGCTCCACGTATCGGCGGTCTTGGGGATCGTAGCCGTCGATCTCGTCCAGGTAGCTCTGGTCCAGCCAGCTGCCCGCGTACCCGGGGAGCCTGCGGGCCCTGGCGAGCGCCGCCTCCATCGACCTCTCGGTGGCCTTCGCGGGGTCGACCGGACGCCAGCCGCGTACAGGCTTCGGGCACGGTGTGGTGAAGCGGGATCCGTCGTCTGGCACGTCGCCGCGCCCGGCAGGGCGCGGGGGCTCGGTGAGCGTCAGACTCTTCCCGTCCCAGGTGCCGACCACGTGGTACTCGCCCCAGCGCACGCCGTTCCGGGTGGAGTGCTTCACCGCGTTCCAGTCCCACCCGATGATGTCGGGGCCGCCGCACTGAGGCGGCAGGGACTGAGCGACGAACGCACAGAGCTGGGGCCCGTGCTGCGGGTTGGACAGGACGGTCAGGTCGGCCTGGTACAGCGTCGGAGACGCGGTCGTGGCCGGGTGCGTCCCGCAGGCGGTGAGCGTCACCAGTACGGCGAGGAGCCAGATGCCTCTCATGCCCCTGAGACGGGCGAAAACGCTCAGTGGTTCACGGTGTTCCTGCCGGACGAGCGGCCTCTGCGGCACGTGGTTGACGGCTCCAGCTGATGATCGTTACGACGATCCGGTCCGCAGGGCGTCGCGGGCCTCCATCAGGGCGAAGCCGAGCAGGTTGAGGCCCTGCCAGGTCGCGGGGGAGGCGGCGCGTTCGTCGTCGGCGGTCAGGCCGATGCCCCAGATCCGGTCGAGGGGGCTGGCCTCGACCAGGACCCGGCCGGCGGTCGCGAGCAGGTAGTGGCGCAGCTCGGGGTTCTGGCCGAACTTGGCGATGCTGCCGCGGACCACGATGCCGAACCGGTGGGCGTTCCAGAGCTGCTCGTCGAAGCCGCGTACGGCCCGGCCGAGCTTCTTGGCCTCGCCGGGGTGACCGGCGGCGAGGATCTGCTCGGCCGCCCGGGTGTCGCCGAACAGCCAGGCCTTGTGCGCCATCATGTAGTGCTCGGCGGAGGCGAAGGTGTGGGCGTCCTCCGTGAAGGTGACCGGCCACCACTGCGACAGGCAGCCGGGACCGACGCCGCCGTCCCGGGCGGGCCGGTGGCCCCAGAAGTACAGGTAGCGAAGAGCGCGGCCGGCCTGCTCCGCGGCGACCGCCTCGTCCACGCTGCGTGGCAGCACGATTTGCTCGGACACGCCCACACCGTGCCACAGGCGCTCTCACCCACGCATCCGGTTATGCCGTCGTCCCCGTCCGGCGGGTGATCATTCGCGGCCCGTCGCCGGGGCGGTGACCGCGTTGAGCAGGAAATCGACGAGCCGTCGCGCGTGCGCGGCCGTGTCGCGGGATTGTTCGGAACGTTGCTCACGGTCGACGGCGAGACGCCGGCCATCTCCGCGACATGGCGCATGCCGCGGCGGCGCGGCGTGGAGACCTCCGAGGTTCCCCATCCACAGCAGCACCATATCCACTCCAGCCGGGTAAAAGATCGCGTCTTGCGGCCGATTGGACCGATCCGGTCCCGGCCGGTGCCGCCGTCCCCGGCGTCCGGGCACCGGGGACGGCGGCGGCTGTGGCGGCGGTAGTCGGGGACGGCTTGGGGAAGGCGCGGTAAAGGTGGTGGCCCCCATGCGGGGGCCGAGAAAGAGCCGGGCCGCGATTTCGCCGCAGGGCGCGGTTGAACGACCGGACTACCACTCATCGCACTTGCCGGTCTCAGGTCACCAGGCCCCTGCGGTAGGCGTAGACCACCGCCTGCACGCGGTCACGCAGGCCGAGCTTGGTGAGGATGCGCGACACGTACGTCTTGACGGTCTCCTGGCTGATCACCAACGTCGCGGCGATCTCGCTGTTGGACAGGCCGTCGGCGATGAGCCGCAACACCTCCAGTTCGCGCGGGGTCAGCACTGCGTCGTCCGGGGTGCCCTCGGCGGGACGGATCCGCGCCGCGTACCTGCCGACGAGCTGCCGCGTCACCTCGGGGGCCAGCAGCGCGGCACCCGTCGCGACGGTGCGGATGCCGTGCAGCAGCTGCGCCGGTGGGGCGTCCTTGAGCAGGAACCCGCTCGCCCCCGCACGCAGCGCCTCGTACACGTACTCGTCCAGGTTGAACGTCGTCACCACGAGCACCTTGACGGGATCCTTCACCCCGGCACCGGCCAGCAGGCGGGTCGCCTCGATGCCGTCGAGCACCGGCATGCGGACGTCCATCACCACGATGTCCGGGTTCAGCCGGCGGGCGAGGTCGACCGCGGCACGACCGTCCCCGCACTCGCCCACCACCTCGAGGTCGGGCTGGGCATCGATGATCGTCGCGAACCCGGTGCGGATCAGCGCCTGGTCGTCGCAGACCAGGACCCGGACCGGCGCGTTCACGACGGGCTCCCCGCGGGGATGCGGGCCCGCACGACGAAGCCGCCGCCCGTCCGCCGGCCGGCGTTGAACTCGCCGCCCAGGGTCTCGACCCGCTCGCGGAGCCCGGCGAGGCCACGCCCGCTCCCGCCGGGCGAGCCCGCCGGCGAGCCGGAACCGTCGGTGCCGACCTCCACGATGATCTCCTTCTCGCCGTAGCGCACGCGGACCTCGGTCTGGCTGCCATGGGCGTATTTGAGGGCGTTCGTCAGGGACTCCTGCACGACCCTATAGGCGACGAACTCGGCGCTGCCCGCCGATTCCGCCGGGCTGCCCTCCTCGGCGAACTCCACCGGCTGCCCGGCCAGGCGCGTCTGCTCCACCAGCGTGCGAAGTTCGCCGACGGACGGCATCCTGACCTCGGAACGGTCGGAGTGGTCGGGGTTGAGCAGATCGAGCAGGTGCCGCAGGTCGGCGATGGCCCGCCGGCCGGTGTCGGTGACCGCGCTCAAGGCCGCATCGAGGCGGTCGGGCGCGGCGGTCAGGTAGCGGGCCGCCTCGGCCTGCACGACCATCGCCGTCACGTGGTGGGTCACGACGTCGTGGAGTTCGCGGGCGATGCGGGTGCGTTCGGCGGCGCGGGTGGCCTCCGCGACGCGGCGACGGCGTTCGGCCTCGGCGGCCCGGGTGGAGCGCAGCCAGGCCCCGATACCCCACGCGAGGACCAGCAGCAGGTAGAAGACCACGAAACCTTCCGGCCCCTCGGTCGAGCCGAGCCGGCCGAGGGCGACCGCCAGCGGCACGTACGCCGCGGAGAGGAGGACCACGGTGACGCGCCGGTGACGTTCCAGATGGGCGCCCGCGCTGATGAGCGCGATGGGCAGTGCGGTGCCCGCGAACGCGTGGTAGACGCGGATCTGGTCGAGGGCGAAGCCGAGCGACACCAGGGCGAGACAGAGGGCCGGCCACCGTCGGCGCACGGCGAGCGGGAGGCACTCGAGAGCGATCACCACGAGCGCCAGCGCGTCGAAGGGGCGGGCCGGCAGGTCGCCGACCTGCGTCCCCTTGCCGTGGAACGCCGGCAGGAGCGAGATGACGGCCATCAGCAGCGCGAACGGAAAATCCCGGACCGTGACGTCGCACCGTCTCCACAGGTCCGGGACCCGGCGGAGATCGATCACTAGGAGAGCGTAGCGGTCGCGCCGGCCCGGGCGCTGCGCCGGCGGGGGACCAGGTTGCCGCGGCGGCGGGCCAGCCACATGAAGGCGATCGTCAGCAGCGCGCCGAACACGACCGCGTACGCGCTCGCCTCCGGCCCGAACTCGCCGCCGGTGAGCACGGCCGGACCCGACGTCACGCCCTTCAGCAGCCCCTGCGTCGCGCCGTTGCCGGAGACCTCGGTGCTGAAGACGCCGCCCTCGACGAAGTTCCAGGCGAAGTGCAGGCCGATCGGCAGCCACAGGGTGCGGGTCGCGGCGTAGGCGGCGGCGAGCATGCCGCCGGCCTCGATCGCGATGGCGATCGCGCCCCACAGATTGGCGTTCTGGTTGCCCAGGTGCATCAGGCCGAACACCAGGCCGGTCAGCCCCAGCGCGATCCACGTGCCGGTCCATTTCTCGACGATCCGGAACAGGATGCCGCGGAACAGCAGCTCCTCCGTCACCGCGGCGGCGGCCATGAAGCCGAGCAGCCCGATCGCGCCCGTCACCGAGCCGAGGCCGTCGACCCGGTAGCCGCCCACGAGAGCGATGTTCACGATGACGGCAGTGAACGCGCCGGCACCGATCAGCATCCCCCGGCCGACGGCGGAGGCGGCGCCCTTCCCGGCCACCTCCACCGGCGCGCGGCGCTCGGACCACCGCACCACCCACGCGTACACGAACACCGCGAGCACGGCTGTCGCGACACCGAGGACCAGGGTGAGAAACGCGTTCCCCTGTACCGCGCCCACGGCCAGGTTGCCGACGAAGGCGACCGCCGCGACGGGCACCAGCTGCTTCAACAGTCGCATGACGACTCCTTTGCGAGATCCCGCGGCCGGAGCGCCGCGGCTACGCCCGGAACGTTAGGGATTCGCCGGCCTGGAATCGTCACCGCATGGTGGACACTCGCGGGTAGCTCGCACGGGGGACAGGCACGGAGCGCGTCGCGCTGGTCGAGCGGATCAGGGACGGCATCGAGGAGTGGTGGGAGGAACCGGCCGGGCTGCTCACGCTCCAGATGGGACGCCGTCACGTTCGCCAGGCAGGCCAGCTCGGCGTCGCGCCGGCCGGCCTCTACGGCGCAGGACTACTGGACCGGCGACCCGGGACAACCCCCCGTCACGTGGGACGTCCACGACAATCAGCGTCGCGACTGGTGGGGCAACCCGGTCGTCCCGAGCTGGTACGCCGAGGCGTCGGCGGTGCTCGACCTCGACGGCAATCCGGTGCCGGTCGTGGAGCGCACGCACACCAGCGAGATGGCCGTGACGGTCGGCGCGGACGGCTTTTCCTACACCCGCGGGGGCGACGTCGAGCACGGCTTCAAGCTCGGCGAACAGCTGTGAGCCTGCTACTGGCGGATGCCGGCGTTCCTGTCGTAGGCCGCCCGCGAGGCCGTGATCTTCTCGTGGTTGTTCTCCGCCCACTCCGACAGCGCGCGCGTGGACGTGAACAGTTCCCTGGCCACAGAGGTGGCCGTGTACTCGACCTGCGGAGGCACGGTGGGATACACGGTGCGGACGAGCAGCCCGTCACGCTCCAGGGTGCGTAGCGTGAGGGTCAGCATGCGGCGGCTGATGCCGGGAATCGTCCGGTGCAGCTCGGCGAACCGGATGGGCCCGCTGCTCGCGGCCGCGATGATCGCCATTCCCCATTTGCTCCCGACCCGGTCGAGGGCATCACGGAACGCCGCGCACACGTCGGGCTCCACGTCGCCGGGCAGTCGAGATCCTTCTGACATCGCGATTCCCTCCCCGCTGAGAACGTCAGCCTCGCACGCGACCGGCGCGTGAACAAGCCGCAAGCCTCCCCGCCCGGTTCAGCCGGGTGGGCCGGGCAGCGCGGTACGCGGAATCGGCGGCGCCATCGAGGCGTACGGGAAACGGGGGACAGGAGGGCGTTCCGGGGAATTCGCTGGCCGTTCCCGTCTTGTCGTTCCGGTATGGCTGACGAACTCGACGAGAAGACGCGGTCATTTATCCGCGGGAATGTTTTTCGGACCTGGCAGGACGTGAAAGGCACGGGCACCGGACCGGTGCCCGCGCCTTTCACGCCGGGGGTCAGCGGACGGCGGCCAGCGCCTTCGTCCAGGACTCCAACTGGTCCAGCACGCGTGTCAGCTCGGACTCGCGGTGCTCCAGCGGCGTGAACTCGGGGTAGGCCGGGAAGTCCGCCGGGACCAGCAGTCCCACCTGCGCGGAGACCGGCGCGATGCTCAGCTCGACCGCCACCAGCTTCAGGTGCTCGACGGCGCGCGCGCCTCCCGCGGCGCCGTAACCGACGAAGCCGATGGCCTTGTTGTGCCATTCGGCGTACACCAGGTCGAACGCGTTCTTCAGCGCCGCCGGCGGAGCGTGGTTGTACTCGGGCGTCACCACAAGGTAGCCGTCGTACCGGCGGACGACCTCGGCCCACCGCTTGGTGTGCTCCTGGGCGTACTGGCCGACGGCGGCGGGGATCGCCTCGTCGTAGAGTGGCAGGTTCTCGTCGGCGAGGTCGACGAGCTCATATTCGGCCTCGGTGCGCTTCGAGGCGATCCGGTGAACCCAGTCCGCCACATCCCGGCCGATTCTGCCCGGCCGCGTGCTGCCGACGACAATGGCGATTCTTGTCATTCTTCAGTCCTTTTCCTTCTGTCTGCTTCGGGATCCTGCACCCGTTTGCCGGCACGCGGAAGAAGGCACATTTCCTTCCCGTGGTTACACGAATGTTCCTTCTGGCGAGAAGCCGCGCCGGCCGGAAGAATTCGCCGAGGAGAAAGGGGCCGGACGGTGGCGGCAGGGGACCGAGGCGAGGACCGGGCGCCCCCCTGGACGGCCGGCCCCTGTGACCCCTGAAGCTGGAGGCGATCCCCATGACCACGCCGGCCCACGCCCCGCTGTACGCCGACCCGGTGGACCTGGACACGTACGGCGTCTACGGTGCGACTGCGCTCGAAGCCGGCAACGGCGGCTGGAACCGGCCCCGCTATCCGTTCCAGGGGCGCGTCACCGCCGACGGGTCGAGCGGCTACCGGGCCGAACCGGGCCGCTACCACCTCTACGTCTCGCACCGCTGCCCCTGGGCGCACCGCAGCGCGATCGTCCGCCTCCTGAAGGGACTCGAGGACGTCGTCTCGCTCTCCTACGTCGACGACGAACGGGACGGGCGGGGCTGGGCGTTCCGGGAGAAGCGCGGGGCGGATCCCGTCAACGGCTTCCGGTTCCTGCGGGAGGCCTACGAGGCGACCGAGTCCGGTTTCGGCGGCCACGTGTCCGTCCCCGTGCTCTGGGACCGGGAGACCCGCCGAATCGTGAGCAACAACTTCCCTGACATCACCATCGATCTCGGCACCCAGTTCGAGGCGTGGGGAGACCCCGCCGTCCGGCTCTACCCCGTCGAACTGCGGCGGCGGATCGACGAACTCAACGACTACCTCTACGACAACGTCAACGACGGCACCTACCGGGTCGCCGGCGCGGCCTCGAACGAGTCCTACGAGGAACTGCGCGGAAGGGTGATCTCCGCGCTGGAACTGCTGGACGACCGGCTGTCCGCGTGCCGGTTCCTGCACGGTGACTCGATCACCGAGTCGGACGTCCGCCTGTGGGTGACACTGGTCCGGTTCGACCTGACCTACAACCCGTTCGCAAAGATCAGCGAACGCCGGCTGACGGACTTCCCGAACCTGTGGGGGTACGCCCGCGACCTCTACCAGCGCCCGGCCTTCCGCGACAGCACCGACCTCGACGCGTTCTCGCACCTGGGCCCGCCCTTCCTCGACGAGGCCGTCACCCGTATCGATGTCCAGCCCTACCGCGCCGACTGGGACGAGCCGCACGACCGGGACTCCCTGACCGCCTGACCGCCGTGTCCCTTGGAGTCCAAGGATTAGCCTAGTATTCCTAGGCAGATTCAAATGGCTCTAGGTGGAGAAGGGTGGCATGCACATGGTGCGGGCCGGGTTGACGGCGGATCGGGTGACGCTCGCCGGTGCCGAGCTGGCGGACGAGGTCGGGCTCGAGCACGTGACCATGTCGGCGGTGGCACGACGACTCGGGGTGAAGGACGCCAGCCTCTACGCGCACGTCCGCAGCCTCGAGGACCTGCGCGGGCGGATCGCGCTGCTGGCGGCGGACGAGAAGACCATCCGCATCGCCGAGGCGACCGCCGGGCGGGCCGGCAAGGACGCACTGGTCGCGTACGCGAACGCATGGCGGCAGTACGCCCACGATCACCCGGGCCGATACACGGCGACGCAGATCCCGATACAGATCGATCCCGAGCTGGTGGCCCGGGCAGCCGGGCCGCGACGCGCCATCGAGCTGACCTACAGCATGCTGCGCGGGTACGCACTGAAGGAACCCGACCTGACCGACGCGGTCCGGCTGATGCGCAGCACGCTCCACGGCTTCACCAGCCTTGAGGCCGCGGGCGGGTTCGCACACGCGCGCCCGGCGGAAGACACCTGGGTCCGCTGCCTCGACGCCCTGCACACCCTCCTGGAGCACTGGCCCACGCACGATGAAGGAGACCGAACGTGACCAGCCCGGCCATCGGCCGCCTACGCGTGGACGGCGCCACTCTGCACTACGAGGTGCGCGGAAAGGGCCCGCTCCTGCTGCTGATCCCCGGCGGCACGGGCGGCGCGGCTTCCTATGACGGCGTCGCCGACGACCTGGCCGCCGACTACACGGTCGCGTCCTACGACCCGCGCGGCATGTCCCGCAGCCCGCTGGACGACCCGGAAGCCCAGCAGCGGGTCGAGCAGCACGCCGACGACGCGTTCCGGCTGCTGGAACTGCTGTCTCCAGGCGTGCCCGCCCGCGTGGTCGGCTGCAGTTCGGGGGCGATCGTCGCGCTGCACCTGCTCACCACTCATCCCGGGCGGATCGAACGCGTCGTGGCGCACGAGCCGCCGATGGTGGAGGTGCTGCCGGACGCCGCCGAGCATCGCGCGCTTCTCGCCCGCGTGCAGGACACGTTCTGCCGGGAGGGGCTGATGCCCGCGGCGGCCGTGTTCGCGGCCGGCATGAGGCGGCCCGGTGCCGATCCCGCCGACGCCAAGGCGGCCACCGAACTCCCCCCGCAGGCGGCGGCCCGAGTGGAGCGGACGATGGCGGACATGCCCTACTTCCTCGGGCGTATCGTGCCGAGCTTCATGGCCTATACGCCGGACGTGGATCGTCTGAAGGCTCTGTCGGACCGGCTCGTGCTCGCCGGGGGAGCGGACTCGCGCGGTGAACTGCCCTACCGCCCCGCCGCATTCCTCGCCGAGCGGTTCGGCACGTCGTTCGTCCACTTCCCCGGCGGGCACACGGGCCTCAGCACGCACCCCGCGGAGTTCGGCGAGCTGCTCCGCAAGGTGCTGGAGATCGCCAACGCGCAGGCCGCCTCATGACCGGCAAGTCCCTCCCATGAGGGCGGCGTGGTAGAAGTCTTGCCGCCGAGTGTCGTATGAGGCGGTCGCCCGTTCGTCTTCCTGTCGAAGGCCGAGCATCGGGGCTCTGCCGGATCGGCAGCGAGAGAAGAGGGGCACCCATGAAGTACGTGCTGATGTTCGTCGAGACCGAGGAGTTCGGCAAGCGACTGGAGGAGATGAGCGATCTGGAGCGCGAGGCCGCCTACGAGGCGGTGGGCCGCTGGTTCGCCGAGAACTCCGAAAAGATCACGCATCACATGCATCTGGCGCCCGCGCACACCGCGACCACCGTACGTCTCGGCGACGGCGAGCCCGTCGTCACCGACGGGCCGTTCGTCGAGGGCAAGGAGGTCGTCAGCGGCTACGCCGAGGTGGAGGTGGCCGATCTGGACGAGGCGCTGAAGCTGGTCAGGTCCTGGCCGGCGTGCCCGCTCGTGGAGATCCGCCCGGTCTCGTGAGCGGACCGGACGACGGCCCGGAGAGCCGCGAGGCGCTGGCCCGCGTCGTGCGCGAGCACGCGGGCCGCCTCGCGGCGTGCCTGGTGTCGCTGCTGGGCGACTTCTCCGCGGCGGAGGACCTGGTGCAGGACGCCGTGGAGACCGCGCTGCGTCGCTGGCCGGTCGAGGGCGTGCCGGACCGGCCGGACGCCTGGCTGTTCACCGTGGCCCGCCGCCGCGGCCTCGACGTGCTGCGGCGGGAGACGAACTACCGCACCAAGCTGGCCCAGCTACGGTGGCCCGAGCCGGGAAAGGGCGACGACCGGCTACGGCTGATCTTCACGTGCTGCCATCCGGCGCTGGCGCCGGCGGCCCGGATCGCGCTGACCCTGCGGGTGGTGTGCGGGCTGAGCACCGCGCAGATCGCCGCGGCCTTCGTCGTGCCGGAGACGACGGTGGCCCAGCGGCTCACCCGCGCCAAACGAAAGATCGCCGAAGCGGGCATCCCCTACCGGATTCCGGCCGCAGAGGAGCTGCCCGAGCGGCTTGACGCCGTGCTCGCGGTCGTCTACCTGCTGTTCAACGAGGGCTATCTGTCCAGCACCGGTGAGCGGGCCGAGGCGCGCGACCTGGCCGACGACGCCGAGTGGCTGGCCGCGCTCCTGGCCGGCCTCATGCCGGGCGAGCCGGAGGTGGCCGGGCTGCTCGCGCTCATCCGGCTGCACCGGGCGCGCGGCGCGGCCCGGTTCGACTCCCACGGGCGTCTGGTGCCGCTCGCCGAGCAGGACCGCGACCTGTGGGACCGCGCCGCGATCGCCGAGGCGACCGCGTTGCTGACGCGCACCGCCAGGGCTCATCGCCGGCCGGGGCCCTACCAGTTGCAGGCCGCGATCGTGGCCTGTCACGCCGAGGCCGCCGGCTTCGAGCAGACCGACTGGGCGCAGATCCTCGTGTTGTACGACATGCTCCTGGCCGTGGCCCCCTCGCCGGTCACCCGGCTGCACCGGGCCATCGCCCTGCGCTACGTCAAGGGACCCGCGGCCGCGCTGGCGGAGTTGGCCGGTCTGGAGGAGGCCCTGTCCCGCTACCCGCTCCTGCACGCCACCCGAGCCGAACTGCTGCGCGCGCTGGGCGAGACGAGTCAGGCGCGGCTCTGCGACGAGCGGGCGCTGGGCCTGACCGCCAACCCTGCCCAGCAGGCCCTGCTCCACCAGCGGCTGGACCTGACACATGGAGAGTGGCTGTAGCGACCGGCCGGCTGAGCATCACAGCCATCGCAGGGGACCGTTCACTCGCCAGTCGCGGTGGACCGGGGTCACCGGCTTCCGACCCAGGCGTCATTTCGGTGGCCCTGGCACCCTTGCTCTGCCCCCGCTGGCACCCCGGCAGGACCCATGCGCGGGGAGGTAAGGTCGCCCGCGGTGATTCCGGGTGGAGGTTGGATGGATCAGGTGTGGACCTGGGACCAGGACGTGCCGCTGCGGTGGCTGCTGATCGATGAGGGCAGCAGTGGCGTGGACGGCTCCGATGTCCCCATGGCGCTGTGTGCCGAGGTCGACGGGTTGTTCGTCGATCCGGAACCGCCCGCGGCTCCCGAGCACTACACCCTGATCGGCTGCGAACCGGCCGGCTCGCTGTGTGAGGCACTACGACATGCCGGCACCGACCGGGCGTGGCTGGCCCGCGTTGTGCTGGACCCGGTGCACGATCCCCAGGACCGCCCGGGCGGCTGCCAGTCCTACAGCATCGGTTGCTCGTGCATGGAGGAGTTGTTCGACGTCACCGTGCTCGGCCGGCGCCCCTCGGCGGTGGGGCCCGGGCTCATGGACATCGACCTGCGCGGACACCTGCGCATCCTGGAGGAGATGCACTGGCCGCCGGCGCAGCCGCCCGCCGCGCAGAAGTTCGTGCTGACCGGTCTCGAGGAGGAGCCGCTGGGCCACTGCCTGCGTACCAGTGGGATCTTCCGGGAGCGCCCGCGTCGCCTGGTGCCTCCGGTGACCCTCATCGGCTGTCGGCCCGAGCCGCCGCTGCAGGCCCTGACGGGGCGGAAATCGGCCCGGCGCCGCTACCTGCGGGCAATGATCCACGCCGTCGACCACAGCGGGCGCGATGTAGACACGGGCCAGATGGTGTCGGCCACCGTGATCGGATCACGCCCCTCCTCGCTGGGCACCGGCCTCGTCGACGTCATCCTCGACGAAGGGCTCTACGAACCCCTGCCCAGCGGTGCCCGGGAGATCTGGGATCTCTGGCATGGCGGTCGGCCGACCCGCGCCAACCTGTGGGCCGGCTACGACCGGGCACTACGGCACGAATGGTCCGGCGCAGCCCTGCACCACCGTCACCACGGGCAGCCCGATCGGCCCGCCGGGTACACCTACCACCTCGACGGCCGGTTCGTCACCGACATCGAGGGCTTCTACTGCGCCATGGGCGAGGCCATCAACGGCCCCGGCGGCTACTTCGGCTGGAACCTTGACGCGCTCGCCGACTGCCTACGTGGACGATGGGGCGCCGCCCGCCCGTTCCGGCTCATCTGGCACCACTCCGACGTGGCCCGCCGGCACCTCGTGCCGGGCTACGACCGCCCGTCCTACAGCCAACGGAGCTGGGGGCCGGCGATCACCCTGCAGGACCTGCTCGACATCCTCGTCGCCGAATCCGGGATCGACGTCGACATGCGGTGAGCCTCGCCGCGTGTGCCAGCCGGACATCAGCCGGTGTTCGTGATCTACTTCGTAAAGGCGCTCACAGGAACTGCTCGTCGTTGCTTTTGGAGCGCGGGAGGCCGGTGACCTTGCGGCCCAGTAGGGCCAGCAGGCACATCATGACCAGGCCGACGGCCGCCAGGCCGAGGCGGTCGGCCGCCGTGTCGGTGTTGGAGATCAGGCCGAAGGCGGTGTGGGCGATCAGGGCGCCGGAGGCCAGGGCGAGGCTGTGCCGGTCCGTCCACAGTCCGCCGGCCGTCCAGCGGCGCAGGCGCCGCGCGGCGGTGACCGCCAGAACGGCGGCGGCCGACATGGGCACGATCACCCATCCGCCGTGGGTGAAGGCGGGCTGGGTCGCGCCGCCGAAGGGGAACAGCAACGCCAAGTATCCGAAGGCGGCCACGGCGCCGAACACCCCGGCCGCCACGGGCGCGGGCGGGCTGAGCGGGGGAATGCCCGGGCGAGGCTTCAGCCGCAGCCCCGCCGCCGTCAGCAGGACCACGGCAACCGCACAGCCCGCCAGGATCGCCGCCGGCGCCTCGTACCCGGGGTCGATGGACGTCACCACCGTCACCCGCAGCAGCAGCGCGCCGAGGACGAAGACCGTCCCGGCCACGCAGGTGCCGAGCCTGCCCAGGTAGGGCCGGTCGCGCAGGGACGGGACGATCAGGTCGGTCAGCAGGATCGGGATCGCGGCGCTGAAGACCGCGTGGTAGGGGATCTGTAGCTCGGCATAGGCGCTGTTCAGCCCCAGGATCCGGGGCGCCCACCCGGCGGCGCCGTAGATCGTGGGGCTGCTCAGCGCCTGCAGCGCCAAGCCCTCCTCGACGATGCCGTAGGCGGCGCCGAGCAGCAGCACCCCGGTCCAGCCCGTCCCTGCCCGTCGTACCAGCTCGCGCACCAGGACGACGCCCGCGCCGTATATCGGGATCCACAGCAGCAGGAGCCAGGCCATGCGCGGCGGCGGGTTGCCGAGGGTGAACTCGGCCACGAGCGGTGTGATCACCGCGAGGAGCAGTGCGGCCCGGCGGCCGCGCGTCTTGTTCGCCGTCATGCCGCCAGCGTGTTCCGCGCACACCACCCACGTCTGCCGCCCCGGGGCCTGCCCGTGGCAACCCGGGTGACAACCCGGCGCCGACTTTGGTTGCTGCCGTCGGCGGGCCCGCCGTCAGTACGCTGGGCGTCCGTGACGGCAGACGTACGGCCGGGCCCCGCCAGGACCCGGCGGGACCGGGCGATCCGGGCGGGAGGGGTCGCCTGCGCGCTGGCCGCGGCGGCGGTCGTCGTGCGAGACGACCTCGGCGCGGCTTCCGGCTGGTACCTGGTCGCGGACGTGGCCGGCGGCGCGGCGGCGTGCGGGGCGCTGTGGCTGTCGCGCCGGTGGCCGCCACCATGGCGCTGGTGGCCGTGGCGCTTGCGGTGCCCGCGGCCTCGGCGTCGGTCGCGGCCGGCATCGCCACGCTGACGACCGCCCTGTACCGGCGCTCGGTCGTCGCGATCGGCGTGGGCGCGGCCTGGGTGGCCGCGACGCTGGCCCGGTTCTGGCTGCGGCCGCCGGGCCTGGCGCCGTACCCGGTGTGGGCGCTGGTCGCGGTGCTGTCCGGGGTGGCGCTGACCGGGTGGGGGATGCTGGCGCGGGCCCGCCGTCAACTGGTGCTGTCGCTGGCGGAGCGGGTGCGCAGGGCCGAGGAGGAGCAGCGGCGGCGCGTCGAGCGGGCCCGCCACGACGAACGCCTGGCCATCGCCCGCGAGATGCACGACGTGCTGGCGCACCGGCTGTCGCTGCTGGCGCTGCACGCCGGGGCGCTCCAGTTCAACGCGCGGGCCGACCCCGCGGAGGTGGTCGAGGCGGCCGCGGTGGTGCGGTCCAGCGCGCACCAGGCGCTGCAGGAGCTGCGCCAGGTCATCTCGGTGCTCCGTGAGGCGCCCGTCCTGGCCGAGCTGGACCTGCGCACGCTGGTCGAGGAGGTACGGCGGGCGGGTATGGAGGTCGAGGTGCACGACGGCGGCGTGCGCCTGCCCGACCTGCCGGGCGCGACGGCGCGGGCGGCCTACCGGATCGTCCAGGAGGGCCTCACCAACGCCAGGAAACACGCGCCGGGCAGGCCGGTGACCGTCCGCCTCGAGGGCGGGCCGGACCGGGGGCTCGCCATCGAGGTACGCAATGCCGTGGTGCACGCTCCCCGGGGCGAGGGTGCCGGCCTCGCCGGGATGCGGGAGCGGGCCGAGCTGGCGGGCGGCCGGGTGGAGCAGGCCGGGGTGGAGAAAGGCGAGTTCCGCCTGGCGGTCTGGTTACCATGGCCGGTGTGAGCGCCATACGCGTGCTGGTCGTGGACGACGATCCGCTCGTCAGGGCGGGTCTGACGCTGATGCTCAAGGGCGCCGACGAGCTCGTCGTGGTGGGCGCCGTGGCCGACGGCGCCGACGTCGGAGCCGCGGTCGACGCGCATGCGCCCGATGTGGTGCTCATGGACATCCGGATGCCGGGCCTGGACGGGATCGACGCCACCCGGCTGCTGCGGCGGCGGCCCGACCCTCCCCACGTCATCATGCTGACCACGTTCGACGCCGACGAGCACGTCTTCGGCGCGCTGCGCGCCGGGGCCAGCGGGTTCCTGCTCAAGGACACCCCGCCGGAGGGCATCGTGGACGCGGTCCTCCGGGTCGCGGCGGGCGAGCCGATGCTGTCACCCGGCGTGACCCGCCGCCTGATCGCCCACCTGGCGCCGGAGGCGGAGGACCGCCGCCGCGACGACGCGCGCAGGCTGCTGTCCAGGCTCAGCGATCGCGAGCGCGAGGTCGCCGCCGCGGTCGGCCAGGGCAGGTCCAACGCGGACATCGCGGCCGAGCTCCACATGAGCGTCGGCACGGTCAAGAGCTACATCTCTCGCATCCTCGCGAAGACCGACCTGGACAATCGCGTCCAACTCGCCCTCATCGCCCACGACAGTCCGCTCTAGCCGAGCCCGTTTGAGCGGGGCGGCGGAGTTCACTCGACGACGACGGGGGCGAGCGCCGCGGACAGCAGGCGGCGCGGGGCGCCCGAGCCGTCCGCCGGCGCCGTCCAGATGTCGGCGCCGAAGTCGCCCGGCAGCGCGTAGCCGAGCGTGCGGGCGTCGAGCCACACCGCCTGGTCGTCGACGCTGCGCCGCTCGGCGACCGGGGTCTCCCGCATGGTCCGAAGGTCGAGGACGTACAGCCGCCACGGCGCGTCCTCGGGCAGGCCGGGCACCCGCTTCTTGAACGCGATGCGGGTGCCGTCGGGGGAGAGCGACGGGCACTCCACGTTCTGCCGGACCGTGGTCAGGGTGCGGGCCGCGACGTCGCCGCGCGCCAGCCACGTTCGGCCCCCGGTCGCGAGGGTGACCCAGAAGTGGCCGTCGTCGGCGAAGGTCACTCCCCACAGGTTGACGTCGGCCGCGTGATAGGGACGGCCGTCCTTGAGCACCCGGTAGGTCTCCAGGTTGTCCTGCAGAGACCAGGTGCGCGTGTCCAGGATCGAGGTGCGGGTGGAGAAGTTCGTCCCCGCGTACGAGTCGCCGCTCACGAAGACGGTCCAGGCCGCCATGCGGCCGGACGGGGAGACCCTCGTGCGGGTGGGGATGCCGGCGAGGGGGAACGCCCGCCGTTCCCGCAGTCGCGCGTCGAGCACCACGGCTCGATAGGTGTCGCCCAGCGGGCCGTGATCGGCCTGGAGGCAGGCGCCGGTGCCGGACGAGGCGTGGAAGCGCAGGCACCGCACGCCGGACGAGACGCGCGGGCCTCCCGGGTCGTCCGCGGGTACGGACACGACCTCGTCGCGGTGCGGACCCCACGCCATCGTCCGGAAGAGCATCCGGCGGCCCTGTCCCGTGGCGAGTGTGACCGCACCCGGACCGGCGGCGGGTTCCCCCGCCCGCGGCAGGCCCCGGCTCTCCGCGCGGGCTGCGGCGTGCACCACCGCCCAGGCGGACAGGCCCCCGAGGAGCAGCACCGCGGCCAGCAGGACCGCCAGGCGAGGTGGGACGGTCACCGGGCTCCTTTCTCGTCGCACGGTCAGCTCGTCCGATGCCGGGAGGGGCACGCGGAGGGACCCGCGGGGGAGCAGGCGGAGGGACGCAACGCGGCGATCGCGATGGGAGTGGAGACCGCCAGCCCCGCCGTCGCGAGGGCCAGCGCCGGGCCGTCGCCCCAGACCGTCCAGGCGGCGCCGAACCCGATCGAGCAGGCGAACCGGGCGAGGGCCTGGCCGGTGCCCACCAGGGCCAGGCCTCTTGCCCTCATCGCGTCCGGCACGACGCCGGCGACCGCGGCCGCCAGCACGCCGTCGGTCGCCGCGTAGAAGGCCCCGTGCAGCACGAGCACCGCCGCCACCGCCGGCAGCGGCCCGCCGGGAACGGCCAGCACCAGCCCGTACGCGACGAGCAGCGCAAGGTGCCCGAGCAGGAACAGCCTCCGCCGCCCGATCCGGTCGGCGACGGCGCCGGCGGGTACGGCCAGCAGCAGGAAGGCGGCCGCGGTCCCGAGCGGGAGCAAGGGGAACCACTGCGCGGGCACCTCGAACCTGCGCTGCAGCAGCAGGTAGACGAAGGAGTCGCTCACCGTCGTGAGCCCCAGCAGCACCGCGCACGCCGCCAGCCGTGGCAGGCCGGGCATCCGCAGGAGCGCGGGTGCCCGGAGCGGGCCGGAGGGTGTCGCACTCCCGGCGGCGCCCACGCCGCCGGAACGGCCGGGGACGAAGAGCACCAGCACCAGCACGCCCAGCGCGGCGACGCAGGCACTGACCGTGAAGACGGCGTCGTAGCCCTCCGCCGCCACCCCCAGCACCAGGAACGCGAGGACGGGCCCGCAGAGTGCTCCGGCGGTGTCCATCGCCCGGTGCACGCCGAACGCCTGCCCGCGGCGCTCGGGCGGGGTGGCCAGGGAGATGAGGGCGTCCCTGGGGGCGGTGCGCAGGCCCTTGCCCGTACGGTCGAGGGCCAGCACCGCGCCGATCAGCGGCAGGGTGTGGGCGACCAGCAGCAGCGGCTTGCACAGCGCCGACAGGCCGTAACCGGCCACGGCGACCGCCTTGTGCCGCCCGCCCCCACCGTCGGCGAGGTGGCCTCCGGCCAGCCTCACCAGGGCGCCGACCCCGTTGTAGACGCCGTCCAGCAGGCCGAAGCCGAGCGGGGACAGCCCCAGCCCGGAGACGAGGTAGAGCGGCAGCACGGCGGTGACCATCTCCGCCGACACGTCCGTGATCAGGCTCACCGCGCCCAGGGCCAGCACGGTTCCCGGAACAGCGGCCCACCGCCGTCCCCGCTGCGGGACGGCGGCGGGCGCGTCGCGGCTGTCCGCGAGATACACGCGCTCAGTTCCAGACGCCGGAGATGGCCGACGCCGACGCCGCGTTGCCCGCGTGGCCGGTGCCGTACATGTCCTCGAGGGTGCGCAGCAGGTTGTAGTGGTTGTAGGTGGTGCCGGAGGACGACCCCGCCAGCACCGGCTGGCCGTACAGCACGGTGGCGATGCGGTTGCCGCTCAGCCGGTTGTCCTCGTCGAAGGTGACCACGAGAAGGCTGTTGTGGGTCTTGGCCCAGGTCGCGTACGCGCCGAGGTTGTTCTTCAACCAGGTGTCACCGGTGGACACCGAGCAGTCGTGCATGTCGCTGCACAGGTTCGGGACGACGAACGACACCTTGGGCAGCTTGGTGAAGTCGGTGGGGAACTGGGCGAACGTGTACGCGGTGGACGTCGGCACGTTGGAGAAGCCGAACCAGGGGTTGTGCTTGCGGGCGTACTTGCCGCTGCTGCACGTGGTCGAGCCCTGGCTGGGCAGCGACTCGTTGTAGCTGGCCCAGCTCTTGCCCGCGGCGATCAGCTCCGACGCCAGGTTGGGCGCGGAACTGAAGCCGGGGGTGTAGCAGGAGTCGTCGGTGATGCCCTGCGTCGACCCGGAGAACATGGCGAAGTAGTTGGGCTGGCTGGGGTGGGTCTCGGCGTAGAAGGCGGTCAGGTTGGCCCCGCCGCTCTTCAGGGAGTTGATGTAAGGGGCGCTGGAGCTGCCGATGATCTGGGAGTAGGCGTGGTTCTCGAAGACCACGACCACCGTGTGGTCCGGCGTCGGCAACGTGGCCGCCTGGGCGCCGGCGCCTCCGGCGGCCCACAGGCCCAGGGAGGCCGCGGACAGCGTCAAGGCGGTGGCGAGAGCGGTGATCGGGCGGGACGGCATGGCTGTCCTCCACAGGGGGGGTGGCTGCGACCAGCTCAGGCTAGGAACGCCCCGTGACGCGGACCGCACGCCCGATGTGAAGGTTGGCCGAACGCTGAGTGAAGCTCCCTGTCACCTGATTTCCGGTACGCCTCGCGGCGCAGATTTCGGAAGCGGTCGCTCGGTCTCGGCGAGCGCGAGGAGTGGGCCGGGGAGCTGACGGCGTCGCTGCTCCCGGCCGGCCGCGGTGATCGCGTCATGGCCGGCCAGGTGGATTCCGCGACAGACGATCGAAGATCGTTCTAGGCTGAGGCACCGTGCATACGCTCAGGGTGATCCTCGCGATGTTCGTCCTCTACGCCCTCACCTTGGGCCCCGCGTCCCCCGTGTCGGGCCGGTTGGTCGTGGAACGCGCGACGTCCGTGGCCGTCGAGGTGTTCACCATGGACTTGACCGACTTCCTCGACGAGCCCTACGACTCGCGAATCGAGCCGTTCAACCATGCCCTGGACGCGGCCATGCAACGCGTGGAGGCACACCCGAAGGACCTCGCCCCGCCGTACCTGCTGAAGCGGCCATATCGGCTGGTCGCTCCGTACATCACCGATCGTGGGCGGGCGCTGGCCGCCGCACCGCTCACCGGTGTCGCGTGGCCCGACCAGGTGCGGACCCCCTTCACGATTACCCCGGTCGTGCGGCAGGTGCGGCACAGCCGGGCGGAGCTCGAGGCCGTGTTGGACGCCGTGATGTCACCGCCCGACGATCCGAGGATCTTGAGCGGCCACATCGACGCCGAGCGGAACCGGGTCGTGATAGAGGTGGACGACGTCGACGTGCGGCTGCGTCGCCGGCTGGCCCAGGAGTACGGCTCCGACCTGATCGCCATCCAGTGGAGCCCGGGAGACGATCACTCGTACTCGTTTTGACGACGACGTCGCAAAGACTGCGTTGGGCTTACTTCAGTAGATGCCGGTCACTCCTGCGGTACGCAGGTCCGCGATGCTCCGGCGCTCCCGTACGGGCGGCTTCGTGTCGTCCCGGAGCGGGACTCCGATGGCCGTCATCGTGAGGATGTGCCAGCCGAGCCTCGTTCATGCCTGACACCAGTGGGCCGGGTCGTGTGCGCCGAGCAGCCGCGTCAAGGTCGCCATGAGATGGGTGATCTCCGCAGCGTCGAGTGGATCCAGGAGGCGCGTGGTGGCGGTGGCGAGGGCGTCGTCGGCGCGGGTGAGCAGCTCGCTGCCGAGCGCCGTCGGTTCGATGACGCGGCGCCTCCTGTCCTTCTTGTCCGGCGTCCGGTTTATCGCCTCGAGGGCTTCGAGCTTGTCCAGGTACGTGACCAGGTCGCCGGGGTCGAGCGCGAGCCGTTCCGCGACATCGCGCTGCATGAGGGGGCCGCATTCACGGAGGCAGGCAAGAATCCCGTGCTCAGCCTGCGTAAGGCCGACCTCTGCCAATGCCTCGCTGCACGCCCGGCGGGCCATCGTGGCCGCGCGCGCGAGGAGGAACGTGGGCTGTCGGCGAAGGGACTCAGGGTGCATCGACACGGCGCCACAGTAGCAAATGCTTGGACGGCCCGATACTTGGATATCCCTAGTATCCTCACCGAGCACGCGCAGGGACTCGGAGAAGGAGTTGGCGATGACGTCGAGCCGAACGGTGGCAGTGTCTTGCGGGGAGTTGACGTACACCGAGGCTGGGGACCTTGGCGCCCCGGTGCTCGTTCTGCTGCACGGCTGGCCTCAGTCTCGGCGATGCTGGGACCGGCTCATTCCTCTCGCGGCGGACACGCATCGGGTGATCGCCTTCGACCTGCCCGGTATCGGAGACTCCGCCGGCGTTCGTACGGACGGGACCAAGCACCGGATCGCCGCCGTTCTCCACCAGGCACTCGCCAACCTCGGCGCGACAGACGCGGTGCTCGTGGGGCATGACATCGGGGGCATGATCGCTTACGACTACGTCCATCACTACGACGACGCTTCTCGCGCGGTCATCCTGGACGCGGTCATCCCCGGCGTCGACCCATGGAACCGGATCCTGGCCAACCCACGCTTGTGGCACTTCGCGTTCCATGCCACGCCTGATCTCCCCGAGAGCCTCGTCAGCGGTCGAGAGCACGCCTACTTCCGGCACTTCTTCGACCCGCTCACCCATCCCGGCCATCCCATCCCCGCCGAACAGCAACGCGTCTACGCCAAGGCCTACGCCACCCCGGCCGCCCTCACGTCAGGCTTCGACATGTACCGCGCGTTCGCCGCGGACAGCGACCACAACCGTTCACTCGACGCCTGCGCGACACCGTTGCTCTACCTGCGTGGCGAACACGGCATGCGCATGACCACGACCTCTCTCGACGTCTACCGAGAGGGACTCTCAGCCGCAGGGAACGAAGATCTCACCGTCGGGCTCGTCCCCGACGCCGTCCACTACCTCCCGGAAGAGAACCCGGACGGCACATGGCAAGCGATCACCCGCTTTCTCGGCGCCTGAACCCACCCGCCCGGCGGCCGAGAAGATCAGGGCCGGTAGCTGCTGGGCCGGAACAGAGCGGTTCCGGCCCAGCGTCCTGTCACGTGTCACACCGGGTCCTGCCCGGCCTGGAACTGCTGCGAATCAGGCCGTGGGCGCGGCCGCGCGGACGAAGTCGGTCACCGAAGCCGGCGTGATCTGCGGGTACCTGTCGTTGTCGAGGGCGTCGAATTTGGCCTTTCCGGTCACCATGCACCACTGGTACTGGAGAGCGACATAGTCGAACGGGTTCTGGGTTCGGGCGGCTCGGCGTTCGATCTCCGCGCGCAGCTCGTCGGCGGTGCCGAGGTGCCGCAGCTCCAGGGTGCGGCCCGAGCCGCGCTGGACGGCCTCGTGGAACTGCCGCATCGACAGCACTTCACCGGCGAAACGCAGCGTGCCGGTGGCCTTCGGGTCCAGGGCGACGGCGGCGGTGTAGGCGGCGGTATCGCGCACCGAGGTCAGGTCGAGCGGCTGATCCGGGTCGCCCCAGTGGGACAGGGTGCCCCGATCCCAGTCGACCAGGCCCATGAAACCGACCATCACTTCGTAGAACGCGCCGTTGAGCACGGAGATCACGTCAACACCGGCGTGGGCGTACTCGGCGGCGGCCCGGCGACGCCAGTCGATCATGACGTTGTCGCCGTCCTCCAGCTTGGTCACGTCGATGGCGAAGTCGGAGGGGACGAACCGGCGGGCACCGGCCTTCGCCGCGGCGCGCGCCAGGTTGGCTTGGCCGTCCACGATCACCTCGGGGCCACCTTGCACGGCCGAGACGACGGTGGCGGCGTCGCCGATGGCCTCGGCCAGCGCCTCGGCAGGGTCGGTGATGTCGCCTTCGACCACCTCCAGGCCGCGCGACCGCAGCGCTGTGAGTGCGGTCTTCTTGTCCGTGCCGGCGCCGGGCCGCACCAGGGCCCGGACGGGCGCGCCCCGGTCGAGAAGGGCGCTGATGATCTGGCTGCCGAGCAGTCCCGTGGCACCGGCCACGAAGACCTTGGGGAAATTGGACACGTTTACCGGCTCCTTGTTCGGAAACAAATCGGAACTTCACCCAGGCCGGTTACGGCTCTTGGGCGTCTTTGGGGGTCCGCACAGGACTCAGGGAATGAGCAGGGTCTTGCCGAGCGTGTCGCGCGCCTCGACGGCGGCGTGCGCGTCGGCCGCTTTCTCCAGGGGGAACCGCTGGCCGATCACCGGCGTGAGCCGACCGGCGGCGGCCAGGTCGAGCACCTCGGTCACCAACTCGCGGGCGAAGGCGGGCCGACTCCAGATGAGGCCCGCGCTGAATCCGCTGACGGTCAGGCCCCGGCCCATCAGCTGCATGGGCGCGGCCTCCAGCGGCACGCCGCTGGAGAAGCCGAAAACGACCTGCCGGCCGGAGCCCGGGGTGAGCAGCCCGAGCGCCTCCTGTCCGAGTGTCCCGCCGATGTGGTCGAACACCACCTCCACCGAACCGCCCACCGCCTCACGGACCCGATCGGTCCAGCCGGGCAGCGAGTAGTCGACGACATGGCCGACACCAAGCCTGGTGACGAGGTCGAGCTTGTGTTCACCACGTGCCGCGCCGACGACCGTCGCGCCCGCTCGCGTGAGCAACTGCACCAAAACCGTGCCGACGGCGCCGGCGGCGGCCAGAACCAGCACACGATCACCAGGGGCCACCCGCGCCGCACGAATCAGGCCCTGGGCTGTGGCCCCGTACCGGTAGAGCGCGACGGCGTCGTGCAGGCCGAGCCCCGCCGGAATCGGGATGAGCGAGTCAGCGGGTACGGCGGCCATTTCGGCGTACCCGCCCGTCCCCGAGGTGCTGGCAAGGACCTGAGTGCCGACGAGGGCGGGATCACATCCGGCGCCGACCTCCGCGACCTCTCCAACGATCTCCTTGCCGAGAACGACCGGCAGGCCCTTGCCGCCCAGCGCGCCGCGCATCACTCCCGAGCGCACCTGGGTCTCCAGAAACTGGACGCCGACGGCGGCCACCCGTACGGTGACCTGCCCCGCCCCCGGCCGAGGTTCGGGCACTTCTTCGAGGGTCAAACGGGCTGGTGGCCCGAATTCACGCAGCACAACAGCACGCATGGTGCTCACTCCGTTCAATCGGCGACGCACGGTCCCGTGGACCGGCGGTGAAGTCATGCGCCTTTCTTGATCGCCTCGGCGAAGGCGGCGAGACCGTCGGCGAGATGCTCGATGTCGGACGGTTCCCAGCCCTCCATGAGGGCGGCGACGGCGGCCGTCCGGGCCTTCCAGAGCCGGCGGATGGCGAGCTTGCCCTCCCGTGTGACACTCACCAGCTTCGCCCGGGCGTCGGCTGGGTCAGGCTGCCGCTCGATGAACCCGCGCGACTCCAGGCGCTTCGCGGGGGGCGAGAGCGTGGACTTGTCCACCTCCATCTGCTCGGCCAGCACCGACAACCGCACCGGCGCGTGCAGGGAGATCTGCGCGAGCAGCGTGTAGTCCCCCAGCGACAGCTCCAGCCCGGAGGCCGCCATGATCCGTCGCCGCGTCGCCGGGGCGAACATCCAGTTGCCCACCGTGGCCAGCGCCGCCGCCACACGATCGGTGGCCTCCCGCAGCCGGTCGTCCCCGTTCCCCGGCGTACCTTCCATCCCGCACCCTTACCTGATTGGTTGGTTGGCTAAAACCAACTATATAGCAAGGCGCGACGGTCCATGCGCCGCCTTCGCCGTGGACTGCGGTGGCGAGTGATCGCCTTGTCGCGCTCGACGGCCCGGCCGAGCACGTCCGAAGCGAGGGTCTCCATGCGGAGCGGTCAGTCCCTGATCAGGAGGCCCTGGAAGGTGACGTCGCCTTCGTCGCCGTCCCATCGGTAGGCGAGCCCTTCGCCGGTCTGGATCAGGGTGATCCTGCCCGCGGCGCACTTGTCCAGCCGGAAGACGAGTGCGGTGCCGGAGCTGCGCGTCAGCGTCAGGCTTCCCCGGCATGAGCTGTTGGTGTCCTTCCAGCTTCCGGTCCGCCTGCCCGGCTCCAGCACGATCTGGACGTCGGTCTCGCTGGTTCCCACGAACTGGTCGGGCACGAGATGGCCTCCCCAGGTGCCGGCGAACGCGGCCGGAACCGTCCCGCCCGGCGTGGTCGACGGCACAGGAGTCGCCTTAGGAGTCGCTGTGGCGTCCCCCGCGGCGTCGTCCGTCGTGACGCTGTCGTCCTGCCCCGCGTCGGCGTCGTCCTGGGTCGCACCGGTGTCGTCCTGGCTCGCGCCGCCGTCGTCCACGACGGCTTCCCCAGGCGTGGCGTCGGCGGGCGGCGCCGGTGAGCCGGCGGTCTGCGAGACGGTCGTCGTCGTGGCGGCGCGCGGCGAGGTGGCGGTCGTGCCGTCGGACAGCAGGCGCGGCCCCAGCAGAGCGGCGGTGACCGACACCGCGGCCACGGCGGCCACCAACCCGGCGACGATCCCGGCGCGGGAAGCCTGCCGACGGCCGCCCGCCCCGGTCGTCTCCGGGCCCGACGGGATCGTCCCGGCCGGACCGGGAGCCGGGAAGCTCGGGAGAATCGCGGTCGTCCCGCCCTGCCGTACACCTTCCGGCCTGGTGGTCGCCGCGGCCGCGCCCGCCTGCAGCGGGTCGGGGGTGGACCCGACGAGTTCCAGCAGCAGGTCGCGGGAGGCCGGCCGGCGCGCCGGATCCTTGGCGAGGCATCGTTCGACCACCCCGCGCAGCGATCGGGGCAGTGCCGAGGCGTCGGGCTCGGCGGTCAGGATCCGGTGCATGACGGCGGGGACGCTGGCGGCCCCGAAGGCCGGGCGGCCCGTGGCGGCGAAGACGATCGTGGCTCCCCAGGCGAACACGTCGGAGGCGGGCGTGGCCGGATCCCCCGCGATCTGCTCGGGAGCCAGGTAGGCCGGGGTGCCGACCGGGCCCGCAGTGATCGTGTCGCTCGCGCTGTGCCTGGCGATGCCGAAGTCCACCACCCGGGGGCCGTCCGGACCCAGCAGCACGTTGGCCGGCTTGAAGTCCCGGTGCACGATCCCGGCCCCGTGAATGGCCGTCAGCGCCGTGGCCGTGCCGACCGCGAGGCGCTCCAACTCGCCGCCCCGCAGCGGGCCGCCGGAGTCGACCCGCTGCTGCAGGGACGGCCCGTCGATGAACTCGCTCACCACGTACGGCATGCGCCCATCGACCACCGCGGTCAGCACCCGGGCGGTGCAGAAGGGCGCGACTCCGCGCATCGCGTCGAGCTCGCGGACCAGCCGCTCCTTCACGGACGAGTCGAGCCCCGACTTGAGCACCTTGACCGCGACCGGTTCACCGTGGGGCGACCGGCCGAGGAACACCACCCCCTGCCCGCCCTCGCCGAGCCGTCCGTTCAGTGTGAACTCACCCAGTACGCGTGGGTCGTCGGGCTCCAGGGGGGTGACCATGGCACCGAACCCTAGCGTCGCGGTACGCCGCACAGGAGCCGGACGCCGCCGGCCGTAAGCCGGGAGGTCGAGCACGGTGGCGGACGCGTTTGTCGGACCCGTTCGGCACGATGGCCGCATGACTGAAGCGCCCCCGATCGACGCGATCGCCGACGAGACCGCCTACGCCGAGGCGGTCCAGCTGGCGGCCGACGCGGCCGCGGCCTACTACGGCGACGGCACCTCCTCACTGGACGATGACGCCTACGACAGGCTCGTCCGTGGCATCGCCGCCTACGAGAAGGCCCACCCCGACCACGTGCTGGAGGCCTCGCCGACGGGCAAGGTCGCCGGAGTCGTGGGTGATGTCCCGCACACCGTTCCCATGCTCAGCTTGGACAACGTGTTCGGACCTGAGGAGCTGGCCGGCTGGACCGCCTCGCTGGAACGCCGGCTCGGCCGCCCGGTAACGGCATGGTCGGTGGAGCCGAAGCTGGACGGGCTGGCTATCGCCGCCCGCTACCGTGACGGCCGCCTCGTCCAGTTGGTCACCCGCGGCGACGGGAGTGCGGGCGAGGACGTCTCACACGCGATCGGTACGATCGTCGGCCTGCCCGGGCGGCTGGCCGACCCGGTCACCGTGGAGCTGCGTGGCGAGGTGATGATGACCGCCCGGCAGTTCGAGGAGGCGTGTGCGAAACGGCAGGCGCATGACGGGACCACGTTCGCGAACCCGCGCAGCGCCGCCGCGGGCACGCTGAGGGCGCAGGACCGGCCGTACGTGTGCGAGCTGACGTTCTTCGGGTACGGCGCGTTGCCGCTGCCCGATGACACCTCCGACCTCGCGACGCGGCTGCGGGAGTGGCCGCACAGCCGGGTGATGGACTGGGTTGCCGGGCAGGGTGTGCAGACCACGGCCGGGACCGCGGTCGCCGGGATCGTCGCGACGAGTGTGGAGCAGGTGCAGCAGCGGGTCGAGGAGATCGCGGCCGCGCGGCCGGAGCTGCCGTTCGGGATCGACGGCATCGTCATCAAGGCGGATGACGCGGCGGACCAGGCGCAGGCCGGGTTCGGCTCGCGGGCGCCGCGGTGGGCGATCGCGTACAAGCTGCCGGCCGTGCAGAAGATCACGAAGCTGCTCCGGGTGGAGTGGAACACCGGCCGGACCGGTGTGATCGCCCCGCGGGCGGTTCTGGAGCCGGTGGAGCTGGACGGCTCCGTCGTGACGTACGCGACGTTGCACAACCCCTCCGACATCAAGCGCCGTGGTCTGATGCTGGGGGACAGCGTCGTCGTCTACAAGGCCGGAGACGTGATCCCACGGGTGGAGTCCCCGGTGGTGCACCTGCGCACCGGCGACGAGCAGCCCATCGTGTTCCCGGAGGTGTGCCCGACCTGCGGCGTGAGATCGACACGTCGCAGGAGCGGTGGAGGTGCGTGCGAGGCCGCACCTGCCGCGCGATCGCCTCGATCCGGTACGCGGTCGGCCGCGACCAGTTGGACGTGGAAGGACTGGCCGACAACCGCATCCAGCAGATGCTGGACGCCGGGTTGATCGCCGACTTCGGCGACCTGTTCTTCCTCACCCGCGAGCAGCTACTGGGCCTGGAGCGGATGGGGGAGGTGTCCACCGGCAACCTCCTGACCGCCATCGACAGGGCCAGGACCAGACCGCTGAGCCGGGTGTTCTGCGCGCTTGGGGTCAGGGGGACGGGACGCTCGATGAGCCGCCGCATCGCCCGGCACTTCGGCAGCATGGAGGCCATCCGTGCGGCCGACGCGGAGGAGTTTCAGAAGGTGGACGGCATCGGCCCGGAGAAGGCGCCCGTGATCGTCGCCGAGCTGGCCGAGCTGAGCGACCTCGTCGACAAGCTCGTCCGCGCCGGGGTGAACATGGTCGAGCCCGGCGTGGCAGCGGTGGCCGGTGACGAGGGCGGCACGACCACCCCGGCGCCGGGCGGAGACGAACCGGGGGCTCTGCCACTGACCGGGATGACGGTCGTGGTCACGGGCGCGATGAGCGGGCGGTTGGCGGCGTTGTCCCGCAACCAGATGAACGAGCTCATCGAGCAGGCTGGAGGCCGGGCGTCGTCCAGCGTTTCGGTGAAGACCTCGTTGGTCGTCGCGGGAGAGAACGCGGGGTCCAAGCGGGCGAAGGCCGAATCCCTCGGCGTGCGGATCGTCTCCCCGGAGGAGTTCGCCGAGATGGTCGCGCAGCTTCTGCCGGGCAGGCGGTGACCCGGCTCATGCGGGGCGCGGTCAGGTGGCCTCACCCAACTGTTCGGCCAGCCGCTCCAGGCCGCCCCTGATGAGCCGCCCGTACTCGTCGTCGCCGAGCGCGCCGATCGTGGCCCGCGCCCGCTGGAGGTGCTCACGGGCGCGGCCGAGATCGCCCAGCTTGCGATAGCACTCACTCAGGTTCAGGTGCAACGACGGATACAAGCCGGCCACTGAAAGTGGCACGCCGGCTTGGGCCACCCGCTCATCGGTGACGAGATCGGCGGCGGCAAGCGCCCGCAGATCCCACATCAGCTCCTGGTGCACGCCGTCCTGCACGTCGGCCATCGAGTGGGCAAGGACGCAGACATGCAGCGGGTCGCCTTGCTCGCCGCCGATGTCGTCCCAGATCTGCGCGAACAAGTCGCGAGCGGCTTCACGCTGACCTTGGTGGTGATGCAACTCCACCCCTTGGCCGATCCGGGTCATCGTTGGGTCGGTGGTCATGAGCATCTCCTGCACCGTCGCGGGCGATGGCGTCAGCCTACTTGCCTGACGTGCCTCAACGACCTTCACGATGCTGACCAGCTAGTTCGGCACGACCGCTCATGGCGATGGTCACACGGTGCGGAGGAAGGCTTCGAGTATGCCGTTGAAGACGTCCGGGCGCTCCATGTTGGGGTAGTGGGCGGTCCCGTCGATCGAGATCGCGCGGCCGTTGGCGACGGTGCTGCTGAGACGTTCGGCCATGCCTATGTGGTCGGGGGAGTCGATGGCCCCGTTGACGGCCAGCACGGGAACGTCGATCTTGGCGACGCGCTCCCAGGTGTCGCGTACGGGGACGAGCGGGCCGGCCTCTCCGGCGGTGGCTTGGACATGGTGGCCCTGGCCATCCGGCGCAGGCGGCCGGTGATGCCGGGGTCGACATCGTCGAGGCCGCGGTGCGGGCCCGCGGCGAAGAGCATGAACGTTTCGATCGAGGCCTCCAGGTCGCCGGCCGCCATGGCCGAGTGCCACGTGGCCAGGACCTGGGTGGTCCAGGGATCGGTGAAGTAGGGCTCGCTGGTGCCGGCGCCGCTGACGACCACGGCGCTGACCAGTTCCGGGTGCTCCAGTGCGGTGTCGACCGCGGTGCTCGCGCCCATGGAGACTCCCACCAGGACCGCGGGTCCGGTGTCCAGGTGGCGCAGCAGCGCGGCGAGGTCGTCGGTGAGCCGGTACGGCTCGGTGGGGTTGGCGGAGCGGCCGTGGCCGCGGGCGTCGGGCGCGATGACGCGGTGGTGCGCGGCGAGGACCCTGATCTGGTCATCCCACATGGTGTGGTCCAGGAAGCCGCCGTGCAGCAGGACGAGGGGCGGGCCCGTGCCGGTGTCGAGCCAGTACATACCGTTCATGACAACCAGCGTGTCCTTGTGTGCCAAGAATCCGCCTGACCCAGGAGGGCCGGACCGCCATCACAGCCGTGGTCGACCGCGAGCGCGAGGTGTTCCGCCAGGTCGGCGGCGACCTGTCGGGTGACGAGGTCGACGCCTGCATCCGGGTCCTCTCACACCTGCTGCAGTCCCTTGACAACGTCGAGATCGAATGAGCCGGCCCGGATCACGGTCCGGGACGGCATGCGCCGTCTGTGCGCATCCTGACCAGCGGGAAGGCCGGCTTTCCTGGATACACAGGCACCAGCGGCGGCGAGGCTCTACCGGCTCCTCGGCCTCGGCTTGAAGTAGTGCGCGATCATGTAGGCGGTGACCTGCGCGCCGATCTTCGCGCCCTGCACGTCCGCGGTGCGGGTGTGGATACCACCCCAGATGCGGGCCTCGACGACCTCGGCGAGCGCATGGGAGAAACCGCGGAAATACCTGGTGGTGCCCGAGTCGGCGCTGTAGCCGCTGAAGGGGATGTCGTCCCGGCCGAAGAAGTGCCGCAACGCCGACATGCTCGCCGCCGTGAAACAGGTGTGCCCGGACGTGTAGTCGGGGTGCGGCGGCGTGACGAGCAACGGTGTCCATTCGGGGTCGGCGGCCGTCGCCGGGTTGCCGTCCGTGTCGGCCAGCCGGATCGCGGTCACCGGCCGCCAGAAGTTCCATGCCGCCTTCTCGTTGTAGCAGGCGATCGTGGCGTCGGCCTCGGCCAGGTCGACCATGGCGAACATCCGCGCAGTCTGAAGAGTGTTCAGGCGCTGCCGCGTCGCGAGCTGACGCTTGATCTCCCATTCGGCCAGATGCCGGTCGTGCCACCAGATCGCGGCCTGCGTCTGGTCGGCCGTCCTGACCGTGCTGGTCGCCGAGCCGACCGTCTTGACCTCGTTGAAGTCCCGGGCGTACTGGCGGCTGGTGAGCGCCGGCGGGCCGGACGTACGGAAGATGGACGCGCTGGGGATGAGGAACGGCTTGAGGTGACCGACCCATGCCCCGTCCGAGGCGAACGTGGGCGGCGTCGGCCGCCACTGACCAGGGCGGGTGCCCACGGGCCAGGTCTGGTCACCGAACGCCCCGTCGTTCCGCCGCGCTGCGATCATCGCATCGGCCGCCTGAGCGCCCACGGTGATTCCACGCTGTTTCGCCGTGCCGTCGGGTATCGCGCCCAGCGACTCGTCGTACTCGGTCTTCAACCTCGCCTGCTGGTCGGGGAACAGCGCTTGCAACACCAGGTAGCCCGCGGTCGCGACGGCCGCGTCCGTCGATTCGGTGCCGTCGGCGGCCGGTGCGGCCAGGTACGGCTGGTAGGGAGCGCCGGCGATCGCGTTCACCGCGTCGTAGACCGCTCCGTGCACCATCGCGAAGCTGCGTGCCTGGACCTGCGGCTGCTGACGGGCGATGTCCCAAATCGCGGTCTCGGCGTTACGGTCCCAGACGATGACGGCGTTGGCGGAGGAGCCCGAATCCCGCGCGTACGCGGGGGGCGACCCGAGCGTGATCGGGGACCCGGCGGCGATGACCCCGGCGACGGCCGCCCAGACGACCGCGGGTCGCAGAGTGGCCGGCCGACATGCAGCAAATAGGCTCAACATGAACGCAAACTACTATGCGGCTAAAAAACGTTACAGTGGCCGACCATTCTGGGGATATTCGCCATGCAGATTCGGCGATTTCCGGCACGGCCGATATGACCGCTCTGCCACCTCCGCGGGCAGCCGGTGCCCGCAGGCGCGCCGTCAGTGCTTCTTCAACAGAAGCTCGGTGTTGCGGTCACCGGGCAGGCCCGCCAGCCCGCTCCGCATTCCGGGGGAGTTGAACGAGAGCTCCCGGTAGAGCGCGGCCAGGCCATTTTGGGACAGATCGGTGAAGTCGGTGCGGTGCGGCGCCGCCGACTCCACCAGCGTGGTGAACAGGGACAGCGTCCCATCGTGATTGTCGGCCAGTTCGACGACCCTCGCCAGCTGCGGGTAGTCGACGTGGGAGGCGGTGGAGATCTCCCAGAAGCCGCCATGAGGGACGATCTTGTTGAGGTGGGAGTGGCCGTTGATCCACGCGGCCACATTGCCGTGCTTCCTCAGCACTGCCAGCAACTCCTGCCCGCCGTGGCGCTTCTCGTGCGGGCGGGCCGGATTGGGGGCGAGGTTGGTCATGGCCCAGCTCGGGTGATGACTGAAGATCAGCGCGGTGTCGTCGGCGTGGGTCTTCAGGGTCCGCTCCAGCCAGGCCAGCTGCCGGGTGCCGACCGATCCGCGGTAGTCGCCGCCGCGGTCGGTGGTGTCCAGGCTGATGCCGACGACCCCGTCGGCGATCCGGAAGGAGTAGTCCAGCCGGCCGCTGTCGAGATTGTCCCGCGTGTAGCCGTGGCCGACGGGTCCCGAGCCGGTGTACGCCGGGTCGAGGTGAGCGGCGATGTAGGCGTGCGGGCTCAGCGGGGCGCGGCGCTCGTCGGCGGTGACCGTGCGGGCCTTGCCCCTGTAGTGCTTCCACGCGGCACGGAAGTGGGCGCCCGTGGGGTCTCCCCGGCGCAGTGCCCGGTAGACGGCACCGGCCTCGGAGGCGGGCAGGGCGTACAGCTTGCGCGAGCCGGTGGCCAGGTCGGCGAAGAAACCGCCGGCCGCGGAATAGGCGCCGCCGAAGAGCTGGTCGTGATTGCCGATGGTGGAATACCACGGTACGGCCAGGCCGGGGCTGCTCACCTCGCGGATGGCCGCCTCCAGGAAGCCGTCCAGGTGGGGGAACCCTACCCGCTTGTCGACGTCGCGCATGCCGGAATCGGGCTGCCAGTAGAGGCCCAGGCCCGAGTTCTGCACGCCCTCGTACGCGCCGGGGTCGCCGGTGTTGGGGGTGAAGCGGCCGCCGGTCATGGCGGTGAGGAACCACTCCAGTTCGATCCGGGAGTTGTTGTCGGTGTTGTCACCGGTGGTCATGACGAAGCCGATCGGCGCCCGGGTGGCCGGGCCGTACCGCAGGGCGTTGACCTGTTCGATCAATGAGACGGCGCCGACGGCGGTCAACGCCTCCTGCGGGCGCCAGGAGCCCATGTCTCCGGCGCGCAGGAACTCGTAGCGCTGCGGGTTCTGCACGTCGGTGATGTGCAGGTCGGTGAACTGGACGAAGCAGGCCAGCGCTGTGCGTCGTTCGGCCCTGCCCTTCTTGGCCTCGGCCAGTTCGGTGCGTGTCACCCGCCGCCAGCCAGGGCCGTCGGACAGCCTGCGGTATCCGCCGGTGCCGTGCGGTCCGGCGACGGTGTGGACCGTCGTCATGGGCGTCGTGGTCGAGGGCGTCACGGCCGAGGAGGCGGCCGGGGTGGAGGAAAGCGCGATCTCCAGCGCGACGCCCGTCGTGGTCATTCCGGAGGCGAGGAGGAAGGCGCGGCGGCTGAGGGCGGGACCCATGATGCTCCCAGTGGTGGCGTCGAGGGATGCGTCCACTGGGAATGTTTGACAGCGGGAATGACTCCCGGCCTAACACGGCTGAAACGCTGTCCAGCCATATATGGCCTAGAAATAGCCGTAGGTGATATGGACACCTGGGGGCAGCGGGCCGGAAGCCTGCCGCTTTCCCCTTGTTCAAAAGAGCGCGGTCTCGAGTTCGCGAGCGGATCGATCCACGCTCACCGTGCTCGGTCAGCCACGTGGCGCGTACATGATGATCAGGACGCCGGCCAGGCAGACGAGCGCACCGACGACGTCCCAGCGGTCGGGCCGGAACCCGTCGACGAGCATGCCCCAGGCCAGGGATCCGGCGACGAAGACACCACCGTAGGCGGCCAGGATGCGGCCGAAGTTCGCGTCCGGCTGGAGCGTGGCGACCAGTCCGTACAGGCCGAGCGCGATCACGCCGCCGCCGATCCACAGCAGGCCACGCTGCTCTCGTACGCCTTGCCAGACCAGCCACGCTCCGCCGATCTCGGCGAGGGCGGCCAGGACGAAAAGCAGCAGGGAACGGATGACTGTCATGGCCGGTGGTACGGGTCGTCCTGGGTGGGGGAGCAGCACGGGCCGGCGCACCCGTCGGACGAGGCGGACGAAGTGAGCGCGGGAGCGGCGCAGCAGGCGTCGCCGTGCCAGGCTTCGCGGCCTTCCTTGACCGCCACGGCGGCGATGACCAGGGCGGCGATCGGGTCGGCCCAGGACCAGCCGAAGGCACTGTTGAGGGCGAGCCCGGCGAGCAGCACCGCCGACAGATAGGTGCACAGCAGGGTCTGCTTGGAGTCGGCGACCGCCGAGGCGGAGCCGAGCTCGCGGCCGGCGCGGCGCTGGGCGTACGACAGCAACGGCATGATCACCAGTGAGAGGGCGGCCAGGATCAGGCCGGGAGTGGAGTGCTCGGCCTCACCGGCGCCGAGCAGGGCGCGTACGGCGTCGACGGTGACGTAGGCGGCCAGCGCGAAGAAGGAGATCGCGATGATCCTCAGCGCGGTCTTCTCCCGCGCCTGGTGGTCGGTCGCGGAGAACTGCCAGGCCACCGCGGTGGCGGAGGCGACCTCTACGACGGAGTCCAGGCCGAATCCGACCAGTGCGGCCGAGGAGGCGAGGGTGCCGGCGGTGACGGCGACGACGGCCTCGATGACGTTGTAGGTGATGGTCGCGGCCACCAGCAGCCGGATGCGCCGCCGGAGCATGTCGCGGCGGGCCGAGGCCGGGCCGAGCGAGATCGAGGTCATCGGCAACAGCCTTTCTCGTCCGCGTCCACGCACGTCCGGTCGGCGGCAACCGCGATCACCGCGGTGCGCAGGTCGTCCAGCGCGTGGCCGAGCCGCTCGTCGGCCAGCTCATAGCGGGTACGGCGGCCGACGGGCACGGCCACGACCAGGCCGCAGTCACGCAGGCAGGCCAGGTGGTTGCTCAGACGGGTGCGGGAGATCTCAAGCAGGTCGGCCAGGTCGGCCGGGTGGGCCGGAGCCTCACGAAGCGCGATCAGGATGCGGCAGCGGATCGGGTCGGCCAGGGCACGGCCGAACCGGGCGAGCACGTCGATGTCGGAGGCGATGGTGTCCACGGCTCGATGGTACAGAGAATCCTGAATTCAGGAACTCTTGAATCATAGGCTGCCGCCCTGTGCCGCCCCTGTGCCGCCCCTGTGCCGCGCGAGCCGCGGTGACGGGCCTTCGTGCGGGAGATGTGGGAGACGAGGCGGGTGGCGTCAGTCGCCGTCCGCGCTGTGGGTGGACGCGACGAGTTCGGGCCGGTGGGTGAGGGCGGTCAGCAGGGTGCGGCGTTGCCGGTCGCTGAGGTCGGCGATGTGCTCTTTGGCGCCCACCCCGGTGGTGGTGATCAGGTCGCGCACGGTGGCGGGGGTGGCTCCGGGCAGGGCGCGCAGGATCCGCCGGATCGGGGTGTGCTGGGTGACCGGGTCGGTGCGCCGGAAGACCTCGGCCAGGCTGAGCCGCCCCGAGCGGACCGCATGGCTGAGTTCGTCCCTGCTCAGCGGAGGCGGTGCCGCGCGCCGCTCCGCCGCCTGAGTCGCCGGGCCGTCTGCCGGTGGGGTCCGCTCGGCCGGGCGAGCGGAGGCCGGGGCTGCCGCCGGCGGGGGCGGGAACGATGGGGCTCGGCGAGCGCCGGGGCGGTGCGGGGAGCGTGGTGAGGCGCTTGTCCTGCCCGGTCTGGTGACCTCTGTCGGCGTGGGGTGGGGGCCGGCAGCGTGGCCATGCCGGCGGCGTCGCGAGGGGCGGTGAGCAGGCGTGGCGGCTCTTCCTCTTCGCCGAGAGTGTGGGCGGTGGCCAGCAGGAGCCCGGCTCCGGCGGCCGTGGTGGCGGCGATGGCGATGTGCCGCCGCGACAGCCGTCCGCCTTGCTGTCTGCTCGCGGCGAGTTTCATCCCGACGACGGCGGTCCTGCACAGCACGCCCATCACCATGGCCAGCAGGATCGGCACCAGGTGGTCGGGCAGGGGGCTGAAGGTCGCGATCGCCACGCCGACGGCCGGGCTGAGGCAGGCCACGACCAGCCAGGGCAGCAGGCGCTGCCTGGCGATGTCGAGCAGCGCCGCCAGCGCGAGGCCCTCGCTGGCCGAGTGCACGACCAGCGCGATGATGACCACGACGGAGGCGGTCAGGGCCAGGGCGGCGCCTTCCACGGCGCGGTGCAAGGTGAGTGCGGCGGCGGCGCCCATGCCGCCGAACACCGCGGCGTCGATTCCTCGTTTGACCCGGCGGTGCAGCCCGGGAGCGTGCAGGGCGGCGCGGGGTGGTTCGTCGTCCGGGCACGCGCAGCCGCGGCGGGTGAAGTAGGTGATGACCGCGAAGCCGAAGCCGGCGGACAACGCGAGCACCCAGGCGGGGACGCCGGCCTCGTGGGCCTCTTCCCACGCGTCCGGTGCCAGGTCGACCAGCGCCGTGACCAGCATCATCGCAGAGGCGATGACCAGCCACAGGCTCATCCGCGCGGAGTTGCGGCGGGCCAGGAACGCACCGATCAGGGTGGAGGCGCACACCAGCAGCACCGCCCCCATCACCTCCTGCCGGGGCGGTGCGAGGTCCAGCACCGGCCGTACGGCCCACACCAGCGCCAATGGCGGCATGCGCGACTACCTCCTGAACGGGAGAGGGAACCAACGGATGACCGGGTCGGGGGAGGGGTGCGGCGTGTCGGGTGGTCGGTGGCGCGGCTCAGCCGGGAGCGGCCTCGCCCGCCGACCGCCGGTCTGCGGCGCTGCCGCCGGGGTCGCACAGCTCGTCGAGCAGCGTGTGGAGCCGCTCCAACTGCGCGTCGACCGTGTCCTTGAGGCCGCTGCCGAAGGTGGCGATGAAGGTGTGCAGGCTGTGGACCTGACTTTCCAAGGCCTGACGCGAGACGGCCTGGTCATGCGGGGCGGCCGCGGTGCTTTCCAGCTGCTCGGCTCTGATGCGGGCCTGGGCCACCAGGGCGTCTGCTTCCCGGCGTGCCGCGGCCAGTGTCTGGTCGGCGGCCTGACCGGCCACCTCGACGATGCGGGCCAGACTGTCGCCGACGGCGGCCGGCACGTGCCGCGACTCATCGCCGGGGCCGTCCGCGAGGCAGGCGATGCGGGCCCGCAGAGCCTCGTTGTCCCGCAGCACGCTGATCAGGGTCGCTTCCACCAGCCCGAGGAACCGGTCGACCTCGGCCAGGTCGTAGCCCTCCCGTAGCCGCACCACGGTGAACACCTGGTTGCGGATGTCGGCGGGCGTCAGCAGACCCGCCGCCCCGCGTGGGTCCAGGTGCCCCGGCCTCGGCGATTGGGGGTCCAGGATCACCACGCCGTGGCCCTGCCCGTTCACCTGCCTGTGCTCGTGGCCGTCATGCCCGTGCCCATGGTCGTGCCCGTGCTCGTGTCCGGCGCCCATGCTCGCCTCGCCCCCCTCGGCCTAGGCGTGGTGAGAGGAGTGGCAGGAGCCGCCTTCGTGCGTGTGGTCGTGCCGCCCGGGGTGCTGCTCGGTGTCCGGGCCGGGGCGGCAGGCGTCGGTTCCGGTGCAGGAGGACACGGCGCGGTCGGGGGTGGGGGCGGATGCCATGGGCTACCTCCGGGATGAGGGCCGATCTACGATTCTTACTCTCAGTAGTTATCCAATTACCTCATGCTTACACATGTGAGCAACCAGGCAACTGTCGATCGCCGCTCTCCCGAGGCGATGCCGACCAGCCGCGTTCTGTACGCCACGAGCGCGCCGGGACCAGCGTGGATGGGCGGCGAGGCGCACTCGCCGCCCATCCCCTGGACCTAGCGCAGGAGCTGCTTCATCCTGGTGATCTCCGCCGACTGGCTGGAGACGATGGAGGCGGCCATCTGCTTGGCCGGCTCATAGACGCCGGCCGCCTGCTCCTGCTCGGCCATGGCGACGGCGCCTTCGTGGTGCTGGATCATCATCGTCAGGAACGCCTTGTCGAAGGCGACGCCCTTGAGACCTTCGAGCTTCTTCATGTCCTGGGCGGACATCATCCCCGGCATGCCGTGGTCCATCGGCATGGTGCGCCCGCGGGGCACCGGTACGCCCCAGCTTGTGAGCCAGCCGCTCATCGTCCGGATCTCGGGATCCTGAGCCGCTTCGATCTTCTTGGCCAGCTCCTTGACCTGGCTGCCGGCGGCATGGTCTTCGGCCAGCTCCGCCATCTCCACCGCCTGTCGGTGATGGGGGATCATCATCTGGGCGAACATGACGTCCTCGTCGTTGTGGTCGGCTACCGGGCTCGTCGCCGGGGCCGGTGTCGCCGGCATGGCCGACGTGGTGGTCATGGCGGGCACGGTGTGGTCGCCGGTATCGGTGGAGCCGCAGGCGGTGCTCAGCAGGCCGGCCGCCGCGAGAACGGCCGCAGGAATGACGATGCGCTTCATGAACGAACACCCTCCGTGTTCATCGAGGTGAAAAGGAGCCGGCGCTCGACGGTCAGGGCAGACCGCCGAGTGCGGCTTCTACACCCGGATCACGCAGAGTTGGGCGAGGGTCGGTCCTCGGGGACGGGCGGTGGGCCCGCGCGCAGCCTCAGGAGGAGGGGTCGCTTCGACATCGGCACGGCCCAGCCGAGCACCGTCACGACGGCGACGAGCGTGAGGCCCACTCCGGCCAGCAGGAAGGCGAGGCAGACCTGACCGCCCGAGTGGCCATCGTGGGAGGAGCCGTGCCCGTCCTGACGGTGGCTGTCGAGCGACATGGGCATGCCGGTGCCGGCGGCGTGCCCGAGCTCCATGGCGAGAACGCTCGGAACGGGCGCCGGGCCAGGTGAGGGCTGAATCCCGTGCATGGTGAGCAGCCCGCACATGACGGCGGCAACCAGCAGCAGCCCGCCCAAGGGGGCGAGCCTGCGAACCGCGTTGCCAGTCGTCACCGACGTCACACTATCGGCCGTCGCCGCCGGTCCCTGTGCCTGGTTCCCGTGTCTGTTCCCTGCGCCCGGCGATGTGGTCGTCGCGTGCATCGTGCGCGCACGGTGCGGAGACGATGTGCCCGCTCCGCGGTCTCGCGACCATCCGGGTCCCCGGCCTGGAGCGGATTGACACCCCCCGGGGGTATGTTATCGTCACTCGCGACAGGTACCCCGTGGGGGTAAAGGCGTAAGGAGGACTGGCATGTGCACGGCATGTGCGTGCGGCACGGAATCGGCTCGGACCGCGGCGACCGCTGAGGCGGGCACGGCGGACGGCAAGGTCTATTCGGTGAGCGGGATGACCTGCGGCCACTGCGTCTCCTCGGTGTCCGGGGAGATCGGCAAGGTCGGCGGCGTGACCGGGGTGGTCGTCGACCTGCCGGCCGGCGCGGTCACCGTCAGCGGCTCGGGTTTCACCGACGAGGAGATCCGCGCCGCGGTGGAACAGGCCGGCTACGCGCTGGCGAGCCGGTCCTAGGAGACCGGGTCCCCGAAGAAGGCGGTGGGCGTGCACTGGCATGCACGCCCACCTGCGGGGCCGGTCCGATTCGGCATCACACCCAACCCCCTACCGCATCCTCCCATCGCGGGGCGGATGCGAAGAACAGGAGTGCGGCATGAACGCCGTCAATCCGCGCAGGTGGCGGGCGCTGATCGTGCTCGCCGCGGCGCAGTTCATGGTCATCATGGACACCTCGATCATCGGGGTCGCCCTGCCCGACATCCAGCGCGACCTGGGATTCTCCCCGGACGCGCTGCAGTGGGTCTTCAACGCCTACGTCATCGCCTTCGGCGGCCTGCTGCTGCTCGGCGGACGCCTGTCCGACCTGTTCGGCGCCCGCAGGATCTTCACCGCCGGCTGGCTCATCCTGATCGCCGGGTCGGCCGTGGCCGCCGCGGCGAGCAGCCCGTGGATGGAGATCCTCGGCCGTGGTGTCCAGGGCGTCGGCGGCGCGCTCATCGCCCCGGCCTCGATGACCCTGCTCATGATGCTCTTCTCGCACGATTCGCGGGAGCTCGGCAGGGCCATGGCCCTGTACGGCGCCGCGGCCCCGGCCGGTGGCACCGCCGGGGTGTTCCTCGGCGGAGTCATCACCGAGTATCTGAGCTGGCCATGGGTCTTCATCGTCTACATCCCCATCGGCATCGCCACCCTGCTGGCCGTGCCCCCGCTTCTGCCCGCGGTGGCCGGCAGGCGGGGCTCCGTGGACGTGCTCGGCGGCGTCGCCGTCACCGCCGGGATAGCCCTGGCCGTGTTCGCCATCGTGCGGGCGCCGGAACAGGGCTGGGGCTCCGCCGCCACGTTGCTGGAACTGGCAGGGGCGGTCGTGCTGCTCGCGCTGTTCCTGTTCGTGCAGCGCGTGATCCGGGAGCCGCTCATGCCGCTGGGGATCTGGCGCACCCCCGGGGTGGCCGTCGCCAACCTGGCGATGGCGCTGCTGGGCGCGGCGTGGATCCCGATGTGGTACTTCCTCAACCTCTACCTGCAGCAGGTCCTCGGCTACAGCGCCTTCCCCAGCGGAGCGGCCCTGCTTCCCATGACGATCGCGATCATGATCTTCATGATCGGGATCACCGCCCGGCTGCTCGGCAGGTTCGGCGCCAAGCCGCTGATCGTCATCGGGCTCGCCGTGCTGGCCGCGGGGGTGGCCGGGCTGTCCCTGGTCCGGCCGGACGGGACCTTCGTCGCCGACGTGCTGCCCGCCTCGCTGGTCGCGGCGGTGGGGATGTCCCTGGCCTACATCCCCGCGATGATGTCGGCGATGTCCGGTGCGCGGCCCGAGGAGAGCGGGCTGGCCTCGGGCATCGTCAACACCACCTACCAGATCGGCTCGGCGCTCGGCCTGGCCGTGATGACCGCGCTCGCCACGAGCGGGGGAGCGGCCGCGGCGGACGGCCCGGCGGCGCTCACCGACGGCTTCCAGGCGGCCTTCGCCGGCGCGGCGGTCGTGGCGGCGGCCGGCGCCGTACTCACCCTGCTGTTCATGCGGAGGCCCGCATCGGCAGCGCCCGCCGAGACGGACGCCCAGGCAATGCGGGTGTAGCTCCCACCGAGCGGGCCCGCCCCTCTGTGGCGGTGGGCCCGCGAAATACCCTAGGGGGGTAGGGTGTTCAATAGAGACAGCGAACCTCAGAGCAAGGTGGGGAGATGGCCGGATACACGGGGACGAAGGAAGACCACCTCAGGCGGCTGCGCCGGATCGAGGGGCAGGTCCGCGGACTGCAGCGGATGGTCGAGGAGGACAAGTACTGCATCGACATCCTCACCCAGGTCTCGGCCGCCAACAGGGCGCTCCAGGCGTTCGCCCTGGAACTGCTGGACGAGCACATGGCGCACTGTGTCGCCGAGGCCATCGCCAAGGGCGGCACCGAGGCCGACCTCAAGATCAAGGAAGCCTCCGACGCCGTCGCCCGTCTCGTCCGTTCCTGATCGATCTCACGAAGGAGAAGCGTCATGACCACAGCCACCTACACCGTCACCGGCATGACCTGCGGCCACTGCGTCAGCTCGGTCAAGGAGGAAGTCGGCGAGGTTCCCGGAGTCACCGGTGTCGAGGTCGATCTGGCCACCGGGCTGATGACGGTCGAAAGCGACAGCCCCCTCGACACGGCCCGGATCAGGGCCGCCGTCGAGGAGGCCGGATACGAAGTGGCGGACAAGCGATGAACACTCCGGCCCGGCTGGGCGCCTATGTCCTCGGCCTCGCCGTGGTCTTCGCGGGAGCGTTCGGCGTCGGCGGCGCGGTCGGCGCGACCGGACCGGCGCCCGCGAAGAACGGACACGGGGGCCACGCGACCCCCTCACCGGCCGCGCAGAAGACGGAACACGTACCGGGAGGACTCCAGGTGTCCCAGAATGGCTACACCCTCACCCCGCAGACCACGACCATCACCCCCGGGACGGAGACCGGCTTCCGGTTCACCGTGAACGGCCCCGACGGCCGCCCGGTGACCGCCTACGAGACCCGGCACGACAAAAAGCTGCACCTCATCGTGGTCAGCCGGGACGCGACCGTCTTCCGGCACCTGCATCCCGAGCTGTCCGGCGAGGGGATCTGGTCGGTGCCGCTGACGCTGCCCGACGCCGGCGCCTACCGGATCTTCGCCGACTTCGCCCCCCAGGGCGGGGAAGGGCTGACCCTCGGCGCCGACCTGTACGCCGCCGGCGACTACGCGCCCCGGCCGCTCCCGGCGCCCAGCCGTACGGTGACGGTCGACGGATACACGGTCCGGCTCGACGGCACCCTCACTCCGGGTGCCGCGAGCAGGCTCACCGCCGAGATCAGCAGGGACGGCAAGCCCGTCACCGACCTGCAGCCCTACCTCGGGGCCTACGGGCATCTGGTCGCGCTGCGCGTGGGCGACCTCGCCTACCTGCACGTCCACCCCGACGGCGCTCCGGGTGACGGCGTCACCCCCGCCGGCCCCGGCATCACCTTCTACGCCGAGGTTCCCAGCGGCGGCGACTACCGGCTCTTCCTCGACTTCCAGCACGACGGAACCGTGCACACCGCCGCGTTCACCGTACGGGTGGAGCAGCCGTCCGGGGCGGTTCCCACCGCCACGGCGGACCACGGTGCCGACCACTCCCACTCCGGACACTGACACCGGGCATGACGCGGGAAGGAGAGACGATGGCCCCCATCACCGGTGACCGGCCGACCGGCGTGGTCGAGCTTTCGATAGGCGGCATGACCTGCGCGTCGTGTGCGAACCGGATCGAGCGCAAGCT